>DATKUQ010000264.1:0-11932 GCA_035530495.1 Burkholderiales bacterium | reverse complement strand
TCGGCCTTATGGAAAGCTTTGCATAATGCAGAGGATTTTTAGGTCGTCGGCCGCGGCGCACGGCGGCCGCGGAGGACAGGGCGGCGAGGCCGCGGTCGGCGGGCTAAAAATCGTTTGTGCTAAACCGCGGCACGGTGGTCGCTATGGGGTTTCAATGAAGCGGGCTTGGGTATTGCGGGGCTTTGCGGGCACCGCGGCGAGTTCTGGCGGTGGATCGAGGAGTAGTTTTGGGTGGTGACATGGCATTGGATTGCAGCGCGCTGTGCGTGCGGGTAGCAAGTCGGCGATGAATTCAAGGGAGCGTGCGCATGCGCGCAGCGCCGGGCCGAGCCCTGCCTTGCCCCTGAAGTGAATCGTTGGGTCGGTGCCGATGAACGGTGACAACGGAGCCTGCATCATGAGGTATCTGGTGGTGCGGCGCGTGGGAAGTTGGCCGAAGGAAAGGTCTCGATGCACACCATGAGCCCGTGGCCACAGATGGGGCAGTCGCGCAGCGAATTGCCGGTGAGTTGCTCGAAGCGGTCGCGATAGTCCAGCTTCTGGGCTGGTTGGCTGCAGGCAGGCTTCGGTGTGCCGAGCAGTTGGCGGCACTGGGTGAGCTTGGCGTCCCGGTAACGGTTGGCGAGGAAGCCGTAGCTTCGGATGTGCTGGAATCCATCGGGCAGAACGTGAAGCAGGAAGCGGCGGATGAACTCTTCGGCGGCAAGGTTCATGACGCGCTTTGCGCCGCCGTGTTTGTAGTCCTTCCAGAGGAAGCTAACATGCCCGTCTTCCAGGCTCAGTAGCCGGTTGTTGGAGATGGCGACGCGGTGCGTGTAGCGGCCCAGATAGCGCAACACCTGGGCGGGACCGCCAAAGGGTGCTTTAGCATAGACCACCCACTCGGCTGTGCGCGCGGCTGCCAGATACGCGGCGAAGGGTGTCCTTTCCCGCAGGGGCTCGAGGCTGGAGAAGAATTGCAGAGCGCCGGTGTCGAAGGCTTTTTGCAGGGCTTCGACGAATAGGCGGCGAAACAGGCGCGAGAGCACCCGCACCGACAGAAAGAACCCCGGACGGCAGGCGATCCAGCGCGAGCCGTCCGGTGAAATGCCGCCACCGGGGACCACGCAGTGCACGTGCGGATGATGCTGCAAGTTTTGCCCCCAGGTGTGCAGGATGGTGAGGAAGCCGATCTCGGCGCCCAGGTGCTTGGGATCGGCGGCGATGGTGCGCAGCGTCTCGGCGCTGGCGTGGAACAGAATGTCGTAGAGCAGCTTCTTGTTCTGATACGCGAGGGCCGCGATGGGCTCGGGCACGGTGAAGACGATGTGGAAATACTCGACCTCGAGCAGTTCGGCTTGCCGGTCTTCGAGCCATTGGGCACGGGCAAGCGACTGGCACTTGGGACAGTGGCGATTTCTGCACGAGTTATAGGCGATGCGCTGATGGCCGCAGGCGTCGCACTGTTCGACGTGGCCGCCGAGGGCCGCGGTGCGACAGCACTCGATAGCGCTCATCACACGGCGCTGGCCGCGGGAGAGCGCATCGGCATGCACCTGCCGATAGTCAGGTGCATGCTGACGAAAGATCTGCGCCACTTCCGGGTGAAGTGGTGTGGCGGCCACGGTCCGCTCTCAGAAATAGACGGGCGGGCTGGGCTGGGGTTGCGGCGGCTCGGGTTGTGGCAACAGGTCAAAGGGACTCACGGTGGCGCACACCGTGCTGGTGGCGACCTTGAGGTAGTGCGAGGTGGTGGCGAGGCTGCGGTGGCCGAGCAGCAGCTGGATCTTGCGCACGTCGGCGCCGCTCTCCAGCAGATGGGTGGCGAAGGCGTGCCGCATCGAATGCGGGGTGATCGGCTTGTCGATGCCCGATAGACGTCGGGCTTTGTCGCACGCCTGCCCCACCGCATCTCGGGTGATCGGGCGGCCGGGAATATCCCCCGGAAATAGCCAATGCTTGGGGCGAGCGAGTTTCCAGTAAGCCCGCAGCACCTCCAGCAGCCGCGGCGAGAGCATGACGTAGCGGTCCTTCTGTCCCTTGCCTTGTTCCACCCGGATCACCATGCGCTGGCTGTCGATGTCGGTGAGCTTCAGGTGGGTGGCTTCCGAGACGCGTAGCCCGGCCGCGTAGGCAGTCGTGAGCAGGGTGCGGTGCTTGAGGTTGCCGATACATTCGAGGAAACGGTTGATCTCCTCGCGGCTCAGGATCACCGGCAGCTTCAGCGGTTTCTTGGGAATGGGGATTTCGTTGAGCGCCCATTCGCGCTTGAGCGTGACGTGGAAGAGGAAGCGAAGCGCGGCGGCGACGGTGCACAGGCTGCCTGGGGCCAACTTCCGCTCAGTCGTCAAATACAACTGGTAGGCCTGAACCTGCTCTGCTGCGAGTGCTTCGGGCGATTGGTCATAGTACCTCGCAAGACCGGTGATCTGCTGCAGGTAAGCGGCCTGAGTGTTTTGAGTGAAGTTGCGTATCTGCATCGCCTCGGTCATGCGTTGGCGTAGCTGCGTCATGGCAAAGCTCCTTTGAGAAAGTGAATGGGATGCTGCGCACAGCAAACCAATCCTTCATCAAAACGAGCTCTTTCGCACAACCCAGAATCGTGGAGACGAAACCGCTGAGGCAAACCGATCCGCAACCACTGTCAACAGCGGTTGCACAAACACTACCGCGTCAGCGGTTTAGTACAAGGCCGATTATGCAAAGCACCCGATTATGGAAAGTACTCGGCGCGCTTTGGGCCGAGTAGTAGGCGGGGAGCGGATTGGCAAAGTCTGAGTTTGCCGGAAGGTTGACATAATTTCAGTGGTCTCTTGGAGTGGTTGCTCCACTTCAGGAGACCGTTATGAACCACACTTCTTTGCATCAGGCTGCGCGAAATGCCCAGCCATCGGCGGCGTTTTCTGGTGATGTCGCCGAGGAACTGCGCCGCTACGACAAGCACCTGCGTGATGTACGAGGGTTGTCGCCGGGTACCCGCCGTCAGCGTGCTTCGATCGTAGGGCGCTTGCTGCGACGGAAGTTCGCTGAATGCCCAATCGATATTGCCAGGCTGCGCCCCGAGGATATTCGCCGCTTCCTTGCCGACCAACTGGACGTGCGTCAAACGCCATCCAATGCATCACAGTTGGCATCGGCGTTGCGTAGCTACTTCCGTTACCGGACCACCTGCGGTGATCAGGTTGGCGGACTGACCGCGGTAATCACGAACCCCGTTCACTGGAAGCTGGCGTCGTTGCCACGAGCGCTCAAACCGGACGAGGCTGACCGGCTGTTGCAATCATTCACGACAGTTCGGCGGTCACCGAAGCGCGGCTACGCAATCGTCCGCTGTGCACTTGACATGGGGCTGCGTGCCGGAGAAATCGCGCGTCTGACGATCAGCGACATCGACTGGCATGTAGGCACGGTGACGCTGCGGGGTACAAAGTCGCTGCGTCAGGACATCCTGCCGTTGCCGATGGAGACCGGGCAGGCGCTGGCCGACTATCTGCAACATGAACGTCCCCACACCAGCAATCCGGCGATCTTCGTCCGCTGCCTGGGAGGGTGCGACCAACCCATTACATCGACGGCGATCCAGAAGGTGATCAAACGGGCCGGCCGCCGAATTGGTCTGATGCATTTCAGCGCGCATGCGCTACGTCACACCTTGGCATGCCGACTGGTTGAGAACGGTAGCTCACTCAAGGAGGTCGCTGACGTACTGCGGCATCGTTCGCTGAACACGACGCTGATCTACGCCAAGCTCGACACGCCGAAGCTATCCGCCGTGCCGCTGCCATGGCCGGGGAGTGGATCATGAGCAGGCGCACCAGCCTCCAGGCAAGGATCGACGCCTTTCTTGCCGAGCGCCGTCGCCTTGGATTCAAGTTGCATTCGTGGGACACGCTCTTGTCTGGCTTTGCGCGCTACGTGGCCAGTCGACATCACCGCGGAGCCCTGACCGTCGAACTGATGGCGGACTGGGCACGGCACGACAAGGGAAACCGCGAAACTCCGGGGACATGGGCGCGTCGGCTGGAGAAGGTGCGGCTATTTGCCCGATACCTGAGGCAGTTCGAGCCGGAAACCGAGATCCCGGACGAGTCGATCTTCGGACCCGTACCCGGTCGTGTGGCGCCGCACATTTACCGCGAAGATGAGATCGTTGAATTGCTGGCGGCGGCTCTCAAGCTCGGGCCTCGCGGCAGTTTGCGCCCGATGACGTTCGAGACGCTGTTCGGCCTGATGGCATCGACCGGACTGCGTGTGTCCGAAGCCATTCACCTGCGCGATGCCGATGTCGATCTCAAACGCGGGATGCTGACCATACGGCAAACCAAGTTCGCCAAGTCCCGGCAGTTGCCGATGCACCCGACCACGGTCAAGGCGTTGGCGCGCTACCGGCGGCAACGCGCACTGCATGTTCCGACGACAGCCGAGACCGCGTTCCTCATCGGCAGCCGTGGCCGGCGACTCGGGCAACCACTCGGCGACCGGCAGGCACACCGCGTCTTTAATGCGTTGCGTGACAGCCTCGGCTGGGTCAATCGCGGTGCACACGATGCGCCACGCCTTCACGACTTGCGCCATAACTCCGAGGCCAGGATTATTCCGAGTGCGGCGCCAAACGACGCCGCACTGTCGGAGGTGACTGACTGGACGGGCAGCAATCGATGCTCGGAATTATCAGAGGCCCCTCAGGAAATCCATAATGCGGTCGCTGGGCCGGTAGCGAGGTATCGGGACGTTCTTGGCAGTCGTATGTGCGAGTGCGCGCTCCTTCAGTTCCATGTCGGCGTGTAGATAGATGGATGTGGTCTCGGGTGATTCGTGCCCGAGCCAGAGTGCGATCACGGTTTGATCGGCACCGTGGTGAAGAAGATTCATCGCAAGGGTGTGTCGGAGCACGTGGGGAGTTACGCGCTTGCGTGTCAGAGACGGACATTGCCGACGTGCGCTGAGGAGATGCTTGTCCAACATGTATTGCAGAGCATCGTGACTCAACGCCGTTCCGCGCGTGGTTGGAAAGACCGGCTCGCCAGGTTGACCTTGGCGCTCACGCAACCAACTGCGCAACACGAGAACGGTGTCCTTACCCAGCGGCGTGCAACGCCTTTTGCGGCCCTTGCCATTGCATCGCACGTGCGCGCCAGATCCGAGCACGATGTCCTCGCAGCGAAGGCCGGTGATCTCCGCCGCCCGCAGTCCCGTCTGGACCGCGAGCATCAGAAGCGCGCGATCACGGCGCCCTGACCAAGTCGTGAGGTCAGGCGCGGCGAGCAACGCGTCGACTTCGACGGACGTCAGAAACGCGATGGGGCAGCGCAAATAGCGTTTGCTCGGCATGGCCAACACGCGCTGTGCCACAGCGCTGTGCTCCGGTGCATGCAGTGCCACATATCGGAAGAAGGAGTGGATAGCGGCAAGGCGTACGTTGCGGCTGCGAGCGCTGTTCTTGCGTTCACGCTCAAGATGATTGAGGAACGCACCCAGCAGCGGCGTATCTAGTTCCGGCACCGTTAGATTCGAGGGCGCCTTGCCCAGGCGTTGCTGTGCATACTGCAAGAGCAAGCGAAACGTGTCACGGTAGCTTGCGACGGTGTGAGGGCTCGCCTGACGCTGCTGCATAAGCCGATCCATGAAGAACGCCTGCACCAGTGCGGGCAACGTGCCAATGGCGGTCATGGCCGTTGTCCTTGCTTGGAGCGCTCCACGCGTCGCAGGGCGTAGTGCAGCAGCTTCGGCGTCGCGGTCAAATACCAGTACGTGTCCGTGATATGAGCGTGACCAAGGTAGGTCGACAGCTCCGGCAGGTGACGCTCGACGTCGACGCCGCGTTGATACCACTTGAGGAGCGTGTTAATGGCCAGTCGATGGCGTAGATCGTGCAGGCGAGGCCCTCGGGAGTCGCAGGGGCCGCGCAGGCCGATCTCATGCGACAACTTGACGAAGGTCCACCGCACGCACCACTCCGTCAGGCGGGTTCCTCGGTCCGAGACGAAAAAGCTCGGCGTGTCGAGGTCGTGGCACCATCGATCTCGACGTGAAGCATAGCGTTGCAATGCGCGTTGCGTGGTGCGGTGCAGCGGCACGTAGCGGGACTTGCCGAACTTCGTGTCGCGTATCGTCAGCACTCCGTGCACGAGATCGACGTCATCGCGGTCGAGTCGCAAAGGCTCGTTGGCCCTCAGACCGGTGGCTGCGTAAAGGCCGAAGAGCGTGGCGAACGTATGCGGGCGCAGACCGGTGGCAGACGGTAGGCGTCGGGCGGCCTCGAGCAGGCGCGTGATCTCCTCGTCGCGATAGAGGTACGGGTCGGGACGACGGTACCGGTGGGGAAGCAAGTCCGGCGGTGGCACGCTGGTGCGAGGATCGTTCGCGCTGCAATACAGCGCGAAGCGACGAACCATCCCAAGGCGATTGGACCACTGGGCTGGCTGCGCGGCGGCCGGCTGCGTCGCCCATGCCAATGCGAGCTCGGTCGTGACGTACGCGGCACCCTCGCGATCGGCGAAATCGACGAAGCGTTGCAGCAAGCGCCCGGCCAGGCGTAGCTTGAACCCGAGGGCGCGATGTACCGCGAGATACTCATCGAACGCGGCTTGTAGCTTGCTCATGACGCACCTCTTGGCCACGGCAGTGCAATGCCACGCAGGGCCGCGATGTCCACCTTGGCGTAGATCTGTGTGGTCGTCGGCTGCCGGTGACGCAGCAGTTGACCAATCTCACGCAGCGACGCGCCGCGGCGAAGCAGATTGGTGGCAAGGGAGTGTCGCAATAGGTGAGCCCCTTTGAACTCCGGGTTCAACCCGGCGCGCTGGAGTGCGCGCCGAACGATGCAACAGATAGCGACCGGGCCGGCGAGACCGTGCTGAGGGGCCTTCATCCGGATGAATACGCGACGCGTCGCACACGCCGGTCGGACCTCACAAAGATAGCAAGCCAATGCCGCGCCAACGTCCGCGGGCAGCGGCAAGCGCTCCAGCCGCTGGCCCTTGCCCCGCACGACAATCTCGCCGCGCTCCCAGTCCAGATCCTCCAAGGTCATGGCAAGCACCTCGCCGCCACGCAATCCGAGCCGGGCGAGCAGCAACAGAATCGCGTAGTCGCGCTTACCCGCCGGCGTGCTGCGATCGCAGCACGCGAGCAAACGCTCAACATGCTCGGGAGGCAGCGACTTGGGCAGATGCGACAGCCTCCAGCTCGCTACCCCAGGTAGCGTGCGGGCCAGGTCGGTCTGAATAGCGCCACGTTGCAGCAGAAAGCGCAAGAACGAGCGCAGCGCCGTGACCACTCTCTTGCCATGGCTGCGACTCACACGCTGGATCTCGCGAAGAATGAAGCCATGCAAGTTCTGCGCTCGCAACTGCTCGAGGCGCAGCGCCTTGCGCCCGAACCGCGCATCAAGGAAGCCCCGCACAACGGGCAAGTAGGAGACCACAGTTGACCGTGACAGGCCTCGCTCGCAGCGGAGGAACCCCTCGAAATCGCGCGTTAGGCCAGCCGCCGCAGTCCGATCGAACCTCAGTGCTGCCGCCGCGATGTCGTCACGGTCGCGCAGATACTCGAGAAGCTGCTGGCCAGTGGCCGCATCGCCTCGCCGCGTCTTGGTCCGGCGGCGACGGGTTGCCTGAAACTGCCTGAGCCGACCCTCATCAAGCGCTGCCAGAGCCAGCCCACGCCGCTCGAGCCAGCGGCTGAGATCGGCCAGCACGTCGCACTTTGCGCGAACCGTGTTCGGTGCGTACCCCTTGCGCGAAAGTTGCGAGGCAAAGCCCTCGATGTGCGAGGCCAGCGGCCCAGTGTAAGACTGTCCCTCTGGTGCGGTTGCCCCACCATGGCGAATGATCGTCATCGTCCGTCTCCTTGAAGATCCGGGAAGATTCCCGGTTGGAGACGACAACCGAATAATGCCGAGAAATCAAGCGCCGCATCTAGCGCAAGCCGAGTAACGACACCATGTATTGAAGACTACCGACGCCGCACTCGGAATAATCCTGGCCTCGGAGTTATGGCGCTTATTCCGCGCGCGGAATAATCGTCACACCTTTGTCGTTCGGCGCCTGATGCTCTGGCATGCCGAGGGCACCGACGTCGATCAGATGATGCTGGCACTGTCGACCTATCTGGGGCATGCCGAGATCTTCTACACGTACTGGTATCTGACGGCCGTTCCCGAGTTGATGACGCTGGCCGGCGGCAAGTTCGAGCGCTTCGCCGATCTCGCGGGAGACAGCGATGAATAAGATCAAGCCACCGAAGCCGCCACCGTCATTTGCCGCGCTCGTACAAGCCTATTTCGCCGAACATCTGACACAGCACCGGGCCTTGAGCCCGCAAACGATCGCCGCCTACCGCGATGCTTTCATACTGCTCCTCGGGTTTGCCGAGTCCCATCTCGGCAAGGCGCCGACCGCGATGACACTGGCCGACATCACGCCGGATCTGATCATGGCCTTCCTCGACCATCTGGAACGCCAACGACACAACTCCGTGCGTAGCCGTAATGCACGCCTGGCGGCGCTGCGGTCGTTCCTGAAGTTCGCGGCCCACCGGGACGTGTCGTCGCTGCAGGTGATCGAGCGCGCCCTCGGGGTTCCGGTGAAGCGCTTCGAGCGAACGATGTTCGGCTACCTGACTCGCGATGAGATGCTGGCAGTGATCGGCACACCGGACGGAACCTGGATTGGCCAGCGGGACCATGTGTTGTTCCTGATGCTTTACAACGCCGGGGCCCGCGTCTCGGAGATCACCGCAGTCAAGGTCAGCGATGTCGTGCTCGACGCGGGCGCTGCCTGCGTGCATCTGCGCGGCAAAGGCCGCAAGCAGCGCAGCGTTCCGCTGTGGCGCTCGACCGTGAAAGCAGTGCGCGCCTGGTTACGCTTGAATCCGCAGTTCGAGGCGGCGTCCACGTTGCTGCCAAACCGTAATGGCCAGGCCATGACGCGAACCAATGTCGCCTTGAGATTGGCGTTGGCAGTGAGCTCAGCAACCAGCGCATTCCCTGATTTGGCGAAGCGGCGCGTTTCGCCTCACACCATTCGGCATACGACAGCGATGCACCTGCTGCAGGCCGGCGTCGACATCAGCGTGATTGCGCTTTGGCTCGGACACGAGAGCCCGGCCACTACCCATCATTACGTCGAGGCTGACCTGACCATGAAGGAGCGTGCCTTGGCCAAGCTTCACGAACCGACGGCTAAGATTCGGCGCTACCGGGCACCCGACGCGCTCATCGACTTCCTCAAGTCGCTCTGATTATGTAAAGGTCGGAATTCCTGCCTGTCACTGCCAATCAGTGCTCGGCACGCATTCCGACCGACAACTTTCCATAATCGGGTACTTTGCATAATCGGCCAAAACGGACGTACACGGTCTGACAAAAAGCGAGTCAACACCGCCGTTTGCGGCGTCCCCTTCCGAACGTGATGAGATGAATGCAATTCAACAGCTATCTGTACATTAACGAAAGCCAACCGGCTAGAAAGAGTGGAAGCTAGCTGCGTTAAAATGCGGCACCCTCTAGTTGCGGCAACGACCCGATATTTTGAAATTGGCCGTAAGCATCAAAACGTAGAGGAGTCGTATTCGGCTAAAATAGATCTAGCTTAGTCTGCCCGCAGGAATCTACCCTTCAAACAACATGAGCTTGCGAAAGCAACAGCAGCCAATCGCCGCCTCACGCGAGCTTGCTGTCGACCTGAGCGCGGTCATCGTCTGCGTGACGGGCGATCAGCCCCAGGTCCTGGCCCTCCGGCCCGAAGCCGGCGCGCCAGATGCCCTGCCTTCCGGCCCGCTCGAATCGCGCCACCACACGCTGGAAGCGGGTCTGCGTTCGTGGGTGGAAAGTCAGACGCATCAGTCCCTGGGCCACGTCGAGCAGCTCTACACGTTCGGCGACCGCAACCGCATGGTGACCGGCTCCAATCGCCGCGTGCGCATGCTCTCGATCGGATATCTCGCATTGGTCCGCGAAGCGCGTCCCGAAAGCAGCAGCAATACGGTCTGGCGCAACTGGTACCAGTACTTTCCGTGGGAAGACTGGCGCAGGGGCAAACCGGCAATTCTTGCGCGCATCGAACGGCAGCTCAAGGGTTGGGTCGCCGACGCGACGACGGCCGGCGACAGGCACGCGCGCGAAGAGCGGGTACGCGCAAGCTTCGGACTGGGCAAGTTCGCCTGGAGCGACGAGCGGGTTCTCGAGCGCTACGAACTTCTGTACGAAATCGGACTGATCCCGGAAACGCACCGCGACCGCGCTCACGCGTGGTGCCCAGCCGGCGACGTCGTCAAGGAAGGCGCGTCGATGATCGCGGATCACCGGCGCGTTCTCGCCACCGCGATCGCCCGCCTGCGCGGCAAGATCAAGTATCGCCCGGTGGTGTTCGAATTGATGCCGCCGACGTTCACTTTCCTCCACCTCCAGCGGGCGGTCGAGGCGCTTGCGGGTTTGCTCATGCACAAGTCGAATTTCCGCAGAATCGTCGAAAGCCAGGGTTTGGTCGAGGAGACCGGCAAGTTGTCGGCGAGCGCCGCCGGCCGCCCGGCGCGCCTGCTGCGATACCGGCGCGACGTACTGCTCGAGCGCCCCGCCCCCGGCGTACGCCTGCCGATAGCGCCGCGCGGGAAATAAGCGGGATCGCGCCAGCCGGCGCGGGTGGCCGCCACATTTATTCTCACTTTAAGTATTAATCTGTTATACTTTTTACGCGAGCCGGCAGTTGGCCGGCTTTTTTTGCATCCAATAATACTGACATTGAGTATAAGGAGACGCTGATGGCGATGGCCGAGCGAATCGACGAGGCTTTCATCCTGGTGGAACCCGCGGTAGCGGCAAGGACCGCGCAGGTCTATGCACGCATCCGCGCGGTCATACCGACGTTCAAGTGGCCGCAGTTTGCGCCGGACATCGACGCGATCCTGCGCCTGAAGCGCGAGCGCAATGCCGTAATCCTTGCCCATAATTACCAGACGCCCGAGATATATCACGGCGTGGCGGACATTGTCGGGGACTCGCTCGCCCTCGCGCGCGAGGCGGCGCGCACCGATGCCGACGTCATCGTGATGTGCGGCGTGTATTTCATGGCCGAGACCGCGAAGCTGCTCAATCCAGGCAAGCTGGTCCTGATCCCCGACCCGGACGCTGGCTGCTCTCTTGCCGAATCGATCACCGGCGCCGATGTGCGCATGCTGCGGCAGCGCCATCCCGGCGTGCCGGTCGTCGCCTACGTCAATACCAGCGCCGAGGTAAAGGCGGAGAGCGACATTTGCTGCACCTCCGGCAATGCGGTGCGGGTGGTCGAAAGCCTCAAGTCGCATAAGGTCATTTTCCTGCCGGACGAATATCTCGCAGCCAACGTCGCCGCGCAAACCGGCGTGGAGATCATTCCCTGGCGCGGACGTTGCGAGGTGCATGTGCAATTCACCGCGAAAAACGTGAGCGATCTGCGCGAAAGCTTCCCCGGCGTGGCGGTGCTGGTTCACCCGGAATGCGCGCCGGAGGTCGTCGCGGCCGCCGATTTCGCTGGGTCCACGGCTGGCATGACCGACTACGTCGCGGCGAAGCGCCCGCCACGGGTAGCGCTGGTGACTGAATGTTCGATGGGCGACAACATCGCCGCCCAATATCCGGAGACAGAGGTCGTTCGACCCTGCCGGCTTTGCCCGCACATGAACCGGATCACTCTGCCCAAAATCCGCCATGCGCTGGAGACGCTTAGGCACGAAGTGCTGGTCGATCCAGCCAATACAGAACGCGCCCGCGCTAGCATCGAGCGCATGCTCGCGTTGCGCTGAGCCCGCCATGAGCATGGTTAGACAGCATTCGGATCGGGTGATCGTCATCGGCGGCGGGATTGCGGGTCTGGCGACGGCGCTGGGCCTTGCGCCGCTGCCGACGACCCTAATCGCCAAGGCGCCGCTCGGCACGGAAGCCTCGACCCCGTGGGCGCAGGGCGGCATCGCCGCG
>DATKUQ010000263.1:0-3359 GCA_035530495.1 Burkholderiales bacterium | reverse complement strand
ATTCTTCGCCGACGACGCGATCCTCGTGGCCGATGGCGGCAACACCACGATCTGGGCGAGCTTCTACCATCAGATGCGCGTGCCGAACACGCTGCTGTCGACGTTCAAGTTCGGCATGCTGGGCGCGGGCGTGGCGCAGGCGCTGGGCGCGGCGGTGGCGCTGCCCGGCAGGCAGGTAGTGTGCATCATCGGCGACGGCGCGATGGGCTTTCATCCGCAGGAAATCGAAACCGCGGTACGGAACAAGCTCGCGGTCACCTACCTCGTGCTGTGCGACAAGGCCTGGGGCATGGTGAAGATCAACCAGTCTTTCACGCTGCGCCCGATCAAGACCATGCTGAAAAAGCACCTCGACCCGGAGGAAAACATCGGCACCGACCTCGGCGAAATCGAGTTCGACAAGCTGGCGATTTCCATGGGCGCGCACGGCGAGCGCGTATCCGATCCGGCGCAGCTCAAACCGGCGCTGGAGCGCTGCCGCGCCAGCGGGCGTTGCGCCGTGATCCACGTCGATGTGAATCCGGTCAAGCACATGTGGGCGCCGGGTCTGATCCACTTCAAGGACATGCACCAGGAGCCGAAGGGTAAGTAATGAACGCGCCGCGGGTATTGGTGACGGGCGCGGCCGGCTACCTCGGCAGCCAGTTGGTCGCCGCCCTTGCGGCGGACGAATCGCGCAAGCCGGCTGCGCTGGTGGCGATGGATGTGCGCGACGTGCCGGCCGAAGCGCGCCTGCCGGGCGTCGTGTATGAAACCGCGGACATCCGCGCGCCCGGGCTGGACGCGCTGCTGGCGCGTCACGCAATCGACACGGTGGTGCATCTCGCTTCGATCGTCACGCCGGGGAAGAACAGCGACCGCGAGTTTGAATACTCGGTCGACGTGCTCGGGACCGAGAATCTGCTCAAAGCCTGCGTCGCCGCCGGGGTGGGGAAAATCGTCGTGTCCTCGAGTGGCGCAGCCTACGGTTACCACGCCGATAACCCTTCCTGGATCAGCGAGGACCAGCCGCCGCGCGGCAACCAGACGTTCGCCTATTCCTGGCACAAGCGCCTGGTCGAGGAAATGCTCGCAGATTACCGCATTCAGGCGCCGCAGCTGGCGCAGGTGGTGTTTCGCATCGGCACCATCCTCGGCGAAACCGTCAAGAACCAGATCACCGACCTGTTCGACAAGCCGCGGCTGATCGCGATCCGCGGCGCGGACAGCCCCTTCGTGTTCATCTGGGACAAGGACGTGGTCGGCTGCATGCTCGAGGCCGTGTACTCGGACCGGGCCGGCATCTACAACGTCGCCGGCGATGGCGCGCTGCGCATACAAGAGATCGCTGCGCGTCTGGACAAACGCTGCGTGGTCTTGCCCGCATGGCTGCTGCAGGCTGCGCTCGCGCTGCTCAAGCCTTTGGGCCTGACGCAATACGGGCCGGAGCAGGTGAACTTCCTGCGCTATCGCCCGGTGCTGAGCAATCGCCGCTTGAAGGAAGTCTTCGGCTACGTGCCGAAGAAGACTTCGGCCGAGGTGTTCGAGTTCTACCTCGCGGCGCGCGCGCGGCGGAGCGCGCAGTGACGCAGCGCGACTTTTCTGGAAAGACGGTGGTGATCACCGGCGCTGCGGGTGGCCTCGGGCGTGCGCTGGTGCATGCCTTCGCCGCAGCGGGCGCGTACGTCGCCGCGCTCGACCTCGACGGGGACGCGGCCGAGGCGCTCGCCGCCCCGCTGCGCAGCCAGGGCCGGCAGGCGGTCGGTCTCGCCTGCGACGTGAGCGATGCGGCGGAGTGCGAGCGCGCGCTCGCGGCGGTGATCGCATGCTGGGGCCGCATCGACGTGCTCGTCAACAACGCCGGCATCAGCCACCGCAGCGCCTTTCGGCGCACCGACTCCGCGGTGACGCGGCGCGTGATGGAAGTGAACTTCTTCGGCGCGGTCCACTGCACGCGCGCGGCGCTGGATGCACTGGTCGAATCGCGCGGGCTGATCATCGTCGTTTCCAGCGTCGCCGGTTTCGCGCCGCTCATCGCGCGCACCGGCTATGCGGCGGCAAAACACGCGCTGCACGGCTTTTTCGAGAGCCTGCGCGCCGAGCTTGCCGACGACGGCGTCGGCGTGCTCATCGTCTGCCCGTCCTTCATCGCCACCGGTATCGACAGGAACGCGCTGGGCGGCGACGGCGCGCCGGCGCGCCACGCGCAGCAGGTCGTCGGTGTGCGCGCGCGCCCGGAGGACATCGCCGCGGAGATCCTGCGTGCGGCGCGCAACGGCAAGCGACTGCTGCTGCCGGGACGCACGGCGAAACTCGTCTGGTGGGTGAGCCGGCTTGCGCCCGCCTACTACGCACGCGTCATGGCGCGGCGGCTGCGCGCAGAGATGGAAGGCGAGTAGGCGCGGCCAGTCGCAAAGCGCCAAGTCGGTTTCCCAGGTATTTCCGTGGCCGCCCAGCCGCGGCATTCAGCGCTTCGTGGACCGGGGCAGATTCGGCAAGCGCGCCAGATTTGCGGCGTAGCGGGCATTGTCGAAATGGCTTTTGCTCTTCATGGCCTCGAACATCTCGCCCGCGAGAACGCCTGCGATCAGCCGCAGGACATCCTCCCGGGATTGGCCGGATTGAAGGAGGCGATCGAGGGTATCTTTGGTTTCGGGCGGGTCGTTCTTGCGGATCTGATTGTCGACCGCGTCAAGTATTGTTTGCCGCACTCGGTTGGATTCTTCGGTAGCCATGGCTAAGTTGTGTTCCGGGAAATCTAGCGTCCGAATTGTGCGGCGGGCCCGCACGATGGTTGTAAATGGTACGCCGCTTCTAGCCCGTCCGCACCGGGTAAAGTTAGGGTCCGGTTGCAAGGTGCGGGACAGGAGTCTAGAATGTGTAATGTATTAGAAAAGGATACACACTATGCGCACCAATATCGTGATTGACGACAAACTTATGAAGGACACGCTTCGGGCGACCGGGTTGACAACCAAACGCGAAGCGGTGGAGCTTGGGCTCCGCACCTTGCTTCGGCTACGGAAGCAGGAGGAGATACGGCGCTTTCGTGGGAAACTCGACTGGCAAGGTGACCTCGCCGCGATGAGGACGGATAAGTGATTTTGGTCGATTCCAGCGTTTGGATCGACTACTTTCGCGGTACTTCTACACCAGAGACGGAAACGCTGGACTCGTTGCTGGGCACTGAGCCGATTGCGACTGGCGACCTGATTCTGACTGAAGTACTGCAAGGCTTTGTGAGTGACCAAGACTTCAACCAAGCCAAGAAGCTCCTAACTTCGTTGGTGATTGTGGACTTGGCGGGGCAAACCATAGCCGTTCAGGCTGCCAAGAACTTTCGTGTACTGCGGGCGCATGGGATAACCGTACGCAAGACG
>DATKUQ010000262.1:0-2034 GCA_035530495.1 Burkholderiales bacterium | reverse complement strand
GGGTACAGAGGCGGCGCCACCGGCCCGCCGAAGTGCGCGTTGTTCCCGCAAGCTTCGGAAAAGATCGGGTCCTCGTCCATGATTGCCTGCGCGTAACGGCGCACCGCGCCGCGCTCGACCGGATCGCAGGCAGTCTCGGTTTCCGATTGCAGGCCGATGTATTTTTTCAGCGCTTCAGTCAGCAGTGCCATGCTTTCTCCGTTCCTTGCGGAGCGCGCCGCGATCAGTCCGGCGCGCTCGATCCATACGCCCGCGTTCAGGCGGGTGCTCCGACGATCCCCTGCGCGAGCAGCGCGGCGATGCGCTCCTCGGAAAGCCCGAGTTCGCGCAGCACCTCGGCCGAATGCTCTCCGAGCAGCGGGGCGTGGCGCCTGATGCTGCCCGGGTTGGCCGAGAGCTTCACCGGCAGGCCCGCCATGCGGATCGTCCCCGCGGTCGGATGCTCGACTTCCGCGATCATATCGCGCGCGGCGACCTGTTCATCCTTCACCACCTTGTCGATGGAATTGACCGAAGTGCAGGGCACGCCCTGCGCCGACAGCCGCGCGACCCACTCCTCGACCGTACGCGTGGCAAATACCTCGGCCAGAAGCGGAATCAGCGTGGCGCGGTTGGCGGCGCGCTGATCGGAGCTGCAAAAGCGCTCGTCCGCGAACCATTCCGGTTTTTCGATCGCAGTGCACACGCCCTGCCACATGCGCTGGGTGAACGCGGCGACCACCACCCAGTCATCCTTGGCCTGGAACGCCTGGTAGGGCACCGACAGCTGCGAGGCGGCGCCGCGGCGCACCGGCGGCCGGCCGGTCGCGAAGAAGGAAGTGAGGTGGTAGGACAGCATCGCCAGCTGGCCTTCCATCAGCGAAGTGTCCACGCGCTGGCCGCGGCCGCTGCTGTGGCGCGCCTGCAGCGCGAGCAGCACGCCGATCACGCCGAACATGCCCGCACCCACGTCGGCCAGAGAAATCCCGGCCTTGACCGGGCCGCGGCCTTCCTCGCCGGTAATGCTCATATTGCCAGAGAAGGCCTGCATGAAGATGTCGTTGGCGCGGTCGTGCTTGCGCGGACCGCTGGTCCCGAAGCCGCTGATGCCGCAGTAGATCAGGCGCGGGTTGATCGCCGCGAGCGCGTCGTAGCCTATGCCCAGCGCATCGAGCGCGCCGACGCGGAAATTGTCCACCAGCACGTCGGCGCCCGCCGCGAGTTGGCGCAGGACCTCGACGCCTTCGGGCTGTTTGAGGTCGATCGACAGGCTGCGCTTGTTGCGGTTCGCGGCCGCGAAGTAATAGCCGACCGCACCCGGGAAATAAGGAGGCCAGTGGCGGGTCTCGTCGCCCTCCCCGACGCGCTCGATCTTGATCACGTCGGCGCCGTAGTCCCCCAGCGTCATCCCGCAGAACGGCCCGGCCATGGCGACCCCGACCTCGATGACTTTGATGCCGGCGAGCGGAGCCGCGGGCGCTTGTTGGTCCATCATCTCCCTCTTAATTGCGCACTTCTCTGACAGCGCCCGAGCATAAGCAATGTTACCACCTGGACCGCGCAGCGCGCGGTCGCCGGGCTGCGCGCATCGCAGCGCTACGCCGCCTACAGCACCCCGAAGCGCGCAAGATCGCTCCCGAGTTTGGCCGCGTCGACATACCGCTCCGCAGGCAGGCCGCTGGCACGCGCGGCGGCGACGTACTCGGCCACATCGTCGATGTAGATTATCCTGCTTCCCGAAGCGCACAGACCGAGCGCGCGCTCGAAGATCTGCGGCGCGGGCTTCGCGTAGCCGACTTCATAGGAAAGCACCAGCTGCCGGAATTTCCCGAGGAAGCCGTAGTGGCTGCGTATGTACGCAATATGCAGGGGATCGGTATTGGACAGCAGCAACAGGTCCGCATGTCTGCCGATTTCATCCAGCAGTCCCGTCACCTCGCGCTGCTCGGCGAAGATGTCACACCAGATTTGCGCGAATTCGGCGTAAGGCAGGCGCAGGCCGATGGCGGCGCAAAAGCGTGCGGCGAATTCCTGCGGACCCAGGCGGCCCGCATC
>DATKUQ010000261.1:0-3395 GCA_035530495.1 Burkholderiales bacterium | reverse complement strand
TCGTTGCGGCGGTAGGTGTGGGCCAGTCCCAGAAAAGAAGATGCGGCCATGCAAAAGCCGGCAAAGTCGTCGTAGGAATACGCGTCGAAGTCAAGCAGGCGGCCGCCGATCTGCGCCAGCGTCAGGACTGCGATAAGGATCAGAAAAACTCCGGCGAGTATGCCGGAGCCGGTGTAGAGCACGTCGAGGAATCTTCTCATGCGGCGATATTATCGTGTCGGTTCGCCGCGCGATCGGTGCGGCCGGCGACCCCCGAACTGCACATTGGATGTTCGCCGCCCGACGCAGTCGCGCAGGACGGGATTCGCCAGGTCTGCGAATTCGGGCGCGCAGGGAAAACATTTGCGTCTTCCCTCGGCGCACCTATTTTCAAGGCTTTCCTACTGCCTAAATTCGTTGAGAATCGCCTGCGCGTCGGGCCCGGTCTTTTTCACCCAATCCTGTGCCATGGTCTTGCCGATGGCGTCGAGTTGAGCCGCGAGCTTCGCGTTCGGCTTCTGCACGATGATGCCGTGGCTTGCCATGGTCTTCTTGTAGCCTTCGTTCTCGGCTTGGCTGGTGGCCCAACCGTCCTTTTCGGCTTTGGCTGCGGCCGCCAGGACATCTTTTTGCACCGCCGGATCGAGCTTGGCGAACGCGGCCTTGTTCACGATCACGAAGTTGAACGGCAGGAAGGCGTTGACGTCGGTGTAATACTTGAGGTAATCCCAGGCCTGGGTGTCGACACCGGTGGCGCCGGAGGTGATCATCGCGTCGACCAGGCCGGTGAGGAAGGCTTGCGGGATTTCCGGCACCTGCACCGTGGTCGGAATTGCGCCGAGCAGCTTGGCGAATTCGGAGGTGACCGGGCTGTAGGTGCGGAACTTCACGCCCTTCAGGTCGGCGGTCGAATTAAGCGGCTTCTTGGTGTAGATGCCCTGCGGCGGCCACGGCACCGCAAACAGCACCTTGATGCCTTGCGCGTCCAGGCGCTTTTCGATGTAGGGACGCGCGACGCGCAACAATTTCTTCGCCGCGGGGTAATTCGGCGCGAGGAAAGGATTGGAGTCGAACGCGAAAATCGGATTCTCGTTGGCCAAGGTCGAGATCAGTATCTGTCCGATGCTGACCTGGCCGGTCTGCACCGCGCGCTTGATTTCCGGGGCCTTGATCAGCGAGGCGTTGCTGTGCACCACGATGTCCAGCTTACCGCCGCTGGCGGCCTTGACGTCTTTGGCGAACTGCTCCACGTTCTTGGTGTGAAAGTTGCTGTCGGGATACGGCGTAGGCATATCCCACTTGGTTTGCGCCTGGGCGGTGCCAAACGCGAGGCCCGCGATCAGCGCTGCGAACAATGTTGGCTTGAATTTCATGCTTGCTCTCCTTGGTCGACGTTACAAAATATGGTTTGCGGTCCGCGTTCAGTCCCGGCGCGCGATCTGCGCGACCAGCCGCGCGAGAGCCAGCGACGCCGTCAGCCCCGGCGATTCGATGCCGAACAGATTGACCAAGCCACGGACGTCATGTTCACTGGGGCCCTGGATCACAAAGTCGCTCGCCGGGCTTTCCGGTCCGCCCAGCTTGGGTCGTATGCCGGCGTAGCCCGGCACCAATTGTCCATCTCTCAACTCCGGCCAGTAATCGCGTATCGCCCGATAAAAGCCGTCTGCGCGACGCAAGTCGACATCGTAATCTATTTCCTTGATCCATTCCACGTCGGGTCCGAAGCGCGCCTGCCCGGCCAAATCGAGGGTCAGATGCACGCCCAGGCCGGCAGCTTCCGGCACCGGATAGATCAGACGGGTAAACGGCGAGCGACCGGCGAGCGCATAGTAATTGCCTTTGGCGTAATGACAGGGCGGGACCTTCCCCGGCGGGAATCCGCGCAGCGCGGCCGCAACGCGCTGCGCCATGAGGCCGGCGCTATTGACCACCGTGCGCGCGACAATCCGCATCGGATCCACTCCGCCGACATCGAGCGCGATGCCGTCGGCCCCCACCGCGCCGCCGGTCACCGGGCTGTGCAGCGCGAGCATGGCGCCGCGGTCCTCGGCCTCGCCCTGATAAGCGAGCATCAAGCCGTGGCTGTCGACGATGCCGGTCGACGGCGAGTGCAGCGCCGCCACGCAGCGCAGAGCCGGCTCCAGCGCATGCGCTGCGTCGGCCGTGAGCAGCCGCAGATCGTGCACGCCGTTGGCCGCCGCCTGGGCCAGAATCCGGTGCAGCGCCGCGATCTGCGCTTCCGTTGTTGCCACGATCAGCTTGCCGCAGCGGCGGTGGGCGATGCCATGCTCTTCGCAGTAACGGTACAAAAGCGATCTGCCCTCCACGCACAGCGCGGCTTTGGCCGAGCCCGGCGCGTAGTAGATGCCGGCGTGAATGACCTCGCTGTTGCGCGAACTGGTCTCGGTGCCGATCGCGCCCGCGGCTTCCAGCATGATGACTTCGCGCCCGGCTAGCGCCAGCGCTCTTGCGCAGGCGAGGCCCACTACGCCCGCGCCGATGACGACGCAATCTACATTTTCGGCCACGTGCTTCGCCAGTGTCTCGTGCTAGTGTCTCGTGCTAGTGTCTCGTTAAAGCACCGCGAGCCGGCTATTGCTCAAATCGGTGATGAGCATGGAGCCCGGCGCATGGGTGATGCAGAGATTCGGTTTCGCCTCGGCAATCACGGCCTGCGGCGTCACGCCGCAGGCCCAGAATACCGGCAATTCATCTGCTTTCACCGTCACCGCATCGCCCCAGTCCGGCCGCGCCAAGTCGCGGATGCCGATCAGTTCCGGCTTGCCGATATGCACCGGTGCGCCGTGCACACCTGGAAAGCGGGAAGTGATCTGGATCGCGCGGATCGCATCTGCCGGGCGGAACGGCCGCATCGACACCACCAGCGGGCCGCGAAAACGTCCCGCGGGAACGGTCTGGACGCTGGTCCGGTACATCGGCACGTTGCCGCCTTCGTCCTGGTGCCGCAGGCGCAGCCCGTCTTCCAGCAGCGCCCATTCGAAGGAGAAGGAGCAACCGAGGATGAAGCTCACCAGATCGTCGCGCCACAAGTGGCCGATGTCGGTCGGCTCTTCCACCATCTCGCCGTGCCGAAACACGCGGTAGCGCGGCACGTCGCTTCTCATGTCGATGTCCGCGCCCAGCGCCGGCAGCGCCGGATCGCCCGGCTCCGACACCGCCAGCAGCGGACAGGGCTTGGGATTGGCCTGGCAGAAACGCAGGAACTCCGAAGACAGCGCTGCGGGCAGGATGACGACGTTGCCCTGCACGCAGCCGGGCGCCAGGCCCGAGGTATGGCCGATAATCTCGCCGCGGCGAATGCGCCCCCGGATCGCCTGGGATTCGGTGACGCTCGGGTCAGTGCGCTTCATCGCGAATGAGCATGATATGATTTCCGC
This sequence comes from Burkholderiales bacterium, assembly GCA_035530495.1. Classification (GTDB taxonomy): domain Bacteria; phylum Pseudomonadota; class Gammaproteobacteria; order Burkholderiales; family SG8-39; genus 2-12-FULL-64-23. The sequence goes on along the minus strand of DATKUQ010000261.1, from coordinate 15 downwards.
ATCCTAGCAGAAGCC
>DATKUQ010000260.1:0-4311 GCA_035530495.1 Burkholderiales bacterium | reverse complement strand
CGCACTTTGATCCCGTCGCGTTCTCAATAGGGCCGCTGGCTGTGCGCTGGTACGGTCTGATGTACCTGCTCGGCTTCGGTATCGCCTTCCTCCTCGCCCGCAGCCGTATCAAGCGCGGCATGAGCGGAAAAATCTCTTACGACGTGTTCGACGACCTGTTTTTCTTCAGCGTCCTCGGCGTGGTGTTCGGCGGGCGCCTGGGCTACGTGCTGTTCTACAAACCGGCATATTATTTTTCGCACCCTCTGGATATCCTGGCCGTCTGGCATGGCGGCATGTCTTTTCACGGCGGATTTCTTGGGGTGCTCGTCGCGATGCTTTACATCGCGCGCAAATACCAGATTCACTGGCTTGCGATCACCGATTTCATCGCGCCGCTGGTTCCACCGGCGCTCGGCGCCGGACGCATCGGCAATTTCATCAACGGCGAATTATGGGGGCGGGTCACCGACGTGCCTTGGGGCATGGTGTTCCGCGGCGCAGGCCCGCTGCCGCGGCATCCCTCGCAGCTGTATGAGTTCGCCCTCGAGGGCGTGCTGTTGTTTGTCATCATGTGGCGGTATTCCGCGAAACCGCGGCCGCGGGGCGCGGTCTCGGCAATGTTTTTGATCGGCTACGGCGTGCTGCGCTTCATCGCCGAATTCTTTCGCCAACCCGACAATTTTCTGGGCCTGCTGGCGTTCAACCTGACCATGGGGCAATGGCTCTCCCTGCCGATGATTATTGTCGGCATCGTGATGCTCGCCTGGGCCTTGCGAAAGGTGTAGTCTATTTGCAAAGGAGGTTGCCATGGACGATGATGAAGCGCTACAGGCGGCCCTGCGACAGCGCATCAACGAGCTTCGGACGGAGCATGACGATCTCGACGACGCCATTGCGCGCCTGTCGGAAAACCTTCTGCCCGACCAGCTCCGCGTGCAGCGGCTGAAGAAGCGCAAACTGCTGCTTAAAGACCAGCTCACGTATCTCGAGCGCCAACTCGACCCGGACGTCTTGGCTTAGGGGCCTTCTGAAGCCGAAGGCCGGCTGGGGTGCAAACCGTCGCGCCGAACGCCCCTTTATCGCCCCCAAAACTTCAACTGCGCTTGCCCGACAGCGATCCGGGTTTGAGCCCGGTCGCAACCGTGGCATGTTCCAGCCGCAGAAAGCTTGCATAGCCTTCGGGAACGACCGCGAAACCGTAGGACAGTCGGCCCTTCAGGCGCACCGCCTGCGGGCTGAACAGGCCGCTGCCGGGGGTAAAGCCGGGCAGGTGCAGGTAGGGCACCGGGTCTTCGGCGCAGTCCGGGCATACGCCGGCCTCGGCCGACAGCGTAATCTGCCTCGCGTCGGCGTGCATGGCGACGAGATAGCCGCGCACTTCGACCTCTGCGCCTGACAAGGCCTCGGCGCGCTTGCTGAAAGTCATGCGCCGGGTGCCGATGTGATCGAACAGGTCGCGGAAAGAGATGTTCTGCATGCGCGATTCTACCCCCTGCCTGCGGCGCTTCAGCCCAGCGCGCGCAGGATCAGAGAGCCGCCCGTCGCGAGCAGCAGCAGCGCCACCAAGCGCAATAACAGTTCGTGCGAGATGTGCCGGAACAGGCGCGATGCGACGCTGACGCCGACAAACGCCGCGGGCAGCACCGCGAGCGCCGCGAGCAGCACTTCACGCTTCAGCAGCAGGCCGGTGAGCGCAAATGCCACCACGCGCATGCCTATGCTGAACACCGTGGTCAGCGTGAGCGTGGCGCGGAACTGCTCCTTGGCGAGCGGCCGGTGCGAAAGATAGATTGCATAGGGCGGACCGCCCGCACCGAACAGGGTGCTGGTAACGCCGCCGACGAATCCGGCGACATACGCCCAGCCGGTGGCTACGATCGCGCCACCCGGCCGGCGCAGCAGGCTGTAGCCGGCGTACAGCACGACGAACACGCCGAGCGCGAGCATCGCGCCGGCGCGCGGCAGATTGACCAGCGCGGTCACGCCGACGACCGTGCCGGCCAGCACCAGGGGCACCATGCGCACGAGCTCGTCCTTTTTCGCGTCCTGCGGGCGCTGCAGGCCGATGCGCAGCGCATTGCCGAGATCCATCAGGGCGAACACCGACAGCGCGAAGGGCAGCGGCACGAAATGGGTCGCCAACGGAATGGTCACCAGCGCGGCGCCGAAACCGGTGATGCCGTAGACCAGCGAGCCGAGAAAGGCGATACCCGCGATCAGCAGCAGCATGCCCGCGTCAAGCGGCATAGGCGCCTAGCGGCCGGAAGGCGCGCGCAGCGCCCGCGCCAGCACCTGAGCAACGTGCACCGCCCCGCGCGCGGCGACGCCGGGATCCGCATCGCCCTTGAGGCCGTCGTGTATCTGGTGGCGGCAGCTGGTGCCGTCGGCCACGAGCAGCGTATCGGCGCCGGCCCGGCGCAGCGCCGGCAGCAGCGATGCTTCGGCCATTTTCATGGAAACGTCGTAGTGCTCCGCCTCGTAGCCGAAGGCGCCGGCCATGCCGCAGCAGCTGGACTCCACGGTTTCCACCTGCAGCTCCGGGACCAGGCGCAGCACCTGCTCCACCGACGACATCGCGCCAAACGCTTTCTGATGGCAATGGCCGTGCAGCAGCGCTTTTTTCTCCGGCAAGGCCTGCAGTTCCAGCTTCAGCCGGCCGGCTTTGTGCTCCGCCGCGAGGAATTCCTCGAACAACAGCGCGTGCGCCGCGAGCGCATTTGTCTCGGCGCCGGGCAGCATGGATTTGAATTCGTCGCGCAGGGTGTATAGACAGGAAGGCTCCAGCCCTATGACGGGAATGCCGCGCGCCACATAGGGCGCAAGCGCTGCGATGGTGCGCCGCGCCTCTTCCCTGGCCTCGTCGACCAGGCCGCTGGCAAGGAAGGTGCGGCCGCAGCATAGCGGGCGCGCATTTCCGCCAGGGTCGTCGGCCGCGCGCGCAAGGTGTACGCGATAGCCGGCCGCCTCCAGCACCGCCAGCGCTGCGCGCGCATTGTCGGGCTCGAAGTAGTTGTTGAAGGTGTCGACCAGCAGCGCCACTTCACGCTGGCCCGTCTGCGCTTCCCCGGCTGCACCACAGGGCCGCGACAGGAATGCATCGCTGCGCCACCGGGGCAGGGAGCGCTTAGCCGACAGGCCGAGCAGCGACTCGCCCAGGCCGGCAAGGCCGGGAATGGCATCGCGCAGATTGGCAAGCGCGGGCAGGCGCGCGGCCCAAGGCGCGTAGCGCGGCATCCAGGCGACCAGCCTGTCCTTCAGCGAACGCCCGTGGCGCTTGCCGTAGTGGTACAGGAACTCGATTTTCATCTTCGCCATGTCGACGCCGGTCGGGCATTCGCGCTTGCAGCCTTTGCAGCTCACGCACAGGTCCATGGTCTCGCGCATCGCCTCGGATGTGAAAGCCGCGGGACCCAGCTGTCCGGAAAGCGCCAGGCGCAGGGTATTGGCGCGGCCGCGGGTAAGGTCGCGCTCGTTGCCGGTGGCGCGGTAGGACGGGCACATGGTGCCGGCGTCGAACTTGCGGCAGTGGCCGTTGTTGTTGCACATCTCGACGGCCGCAACGAACCCGCGGCCGGACGCCGCACCCGCGGCCTCTCCCGGCGCGGCGGCTCCCGGCGCATTCCATTCGCTCCAGTCCAGGGCGGTATCGAGTTGCTGCGCAGCATAACCCGGCTTGAAGCGGAACAGGCTGCGATCGTCCTGCCTGGTGCCGCGCACGATCTTGCCCGGATTCATCAGGCCGCGCGGATCGAACAGGTCCTTGATTTCTTCGAGCGCGCGCATCAGTCGAGTCCCGATGACGGGCTCGATCCACTCGGTCCGTACCAGGCCGTCGCCGTGCTCGCCCGAATAGGCGGCGCCCTTGTAGCTGCGCACCAGCTCGCATGCCTCTTCTGCAATGGCGCGCATCTGCTTCGCGCCGCCTTGCTTCATGTTGAGCACCGGGCGCACGTGCAGAGTGCCGACCGAGGCATGCGCATACCATGTGCCGCGGGTGCCGTGTTTGGCGAACACCTGTGTCAGCTTGTCGGTGTATTCGGCGAGGTGCTCCAGCGGCACCGCGCAGTCCTCGATGAAGGACACCGGTTTGCCTTCGCCCTTCATCGACATCATGATGTTGAGACCCGCCTTGCGCACCCCCCACACCTGCTTCTGCAGGCCTGAATCGGTGATCTCGACCACGCCGCCGGGATAGCCGAGCTCGGCCATCAGTTCCACCAACTGCGCAAGTTTTGCCAGCTGCTCGTCGCGATCGTCGCCGGCGAATTCGACCAGCAGGATCGCGTCCGGGTCGCCCTTGAGGAAGCGGTTGACGATGGGCTTGAACTC
>DATKUQ010000259.1:0-3083 GCA_035530495.1 Burkholderiales bacterium | reverse complement strand
CGCCATGCCGGCGGCCGTGCGCGCCACCAGCCCGGGCAGCTGCTTGTAGGTGATGACGCGCCCGCTGGGGCCGTCGATCAGCGCAGGCTTGTCGCCGCGCTCGCGCGCGCGCGCCAAGACGTAATCGGTCAGCGCGATCTCGGGGATCGCGACATCGGGGTAGACACTGCGAAAAGCCATGGAAAATCCCTCCTGTTGAACCACCTTGGCGCCGCACGCTCTGGGTCGGCGGCGTTGCGCGATGACAAACACAATCGCCGTTGAAACGGTCTTAAGGCGCGAGTGTATCCGAGTTTCGCGCTCTGTCGCGCATGTCTCGCAGCGGCATCAATTGGTAACCGCAGTTCCGCCCATTTCGAGCAGCAGCACTGCCTCTTCGTCCCTGGGCGCCGGACCGAAGCGGTGCCGCAGGGGTCGCCCCGATGCCAGCGGATCGTCCGCGGAGAACAGGATATCCGCGACCTCGCCGTTTCCCGGCACGCGCAGGTCCTTGTTGTCCCAGTCGGCGTGATAGCACAAGATAACCAGGGTTTCGCCGCTCGGAAGCGTGGCGCATCTCACCAGCGTCCGGTCCTGCACGATATCGAGCACCCCGCGTATGCCCTGCTCGGGTTCCGCCGCGTAAGCGAATTCCACGTAGGTCGCGCCGCGCGCCGGCGCGGCGGCAATCCAGAATATCCCGCCGTCATCCTCCACCGTCGGCCGGGACAGATAGTCCGTGGGGAAGGCGATCCAGGCCACGCGCGCGGCCCGGCCGCTGCCGCGCGGCGGCGTGGCCGCCCGGCGCCAGCTGAAGCCGGCGCGGTCGCGCAGCGCCGCCGGGGCGCCGCCCGCCCCGCTATGCGCGCTGCGGCACATGCCGGACTTACTGAAGCTGTATTTCTCCACGCCTGCGATCGAGCTGGTGGCCAGGCGGAAGTCGCCCAGCCGCGTGGTCGATGCGCGCCAGACATCCGACACGTAACCATCGGGGCGCTTGATGCCGAAACTCAGATCGAGCAGATGCCGTGACATGGCCGAATCGGAATTATCGGTCTATTTCGCGCGAAAGCAAGTGCTCGCACTCGCCTTAGTCGCCGAATTCGAACGCACCCGGCAATCCGCCTACCGCCGCCTCGCCGACGAGGCCGTGCACACCGGCGCCGAGCAAGCGTATCGGCTTGCGCCCGGCCTCGGTGCGCTCGAGCAGGCTCAGCGCGCGCCCTGCGATCTCCGCGGCGTTGCGCGTGGGCGCAGCAGCGGTATGGCTGCGCGTTATGGTGGTGAAGTCGGCGTAGCGAACCTTGATGCCGACCGTGCGCGCCAGCAACTCCTTGCGCGCAAGCCAATCAGCGACCTGGCGCGCCATGCGGTCGATTTCCGCACGGATCGCGTCAAGCGCCAGGAGATCCTCGTGGTAGGTGTTCTCGCTGCTCGATGACTTGTACGGCCGGTCCGGCGTTACTGGGCGGGAATCGTCACCCATGGCCAGGCGCCGCAGCGTTTCTGCCAGGCTGCCGACTGCGCGCCGCAGCATTTCGGGATCGGCAGCACGCACTTCGACCAGGCGCGCTATGCCGATCTTGCGCAGTTTGCCTGCGGTGACCGGCCCGACGCCCCACAGCGCGTCCACCGGCAGTTGCTGCAGGAAGGCCTCGACGCGTTCGGGCGAAATTACCGTCAACCCGTCGGGCTTGTGCCAGCCGGAGGCGATCTTGGCGAGAAATTTGTTCGGTGCGACGCCGGCCGAAGCCGTGAGCCCGGTCGCCTCGCGCACGCGCTGCTTCAGCCGTTTTGCGACCGGCGTGGCCAGCGCTTCGCCCCAGCGATTTTCGCTGACGTCGAGATAGGCTTCGTCCAGCGACAAGGGCTCGACCAAGGGCGTGCAGTCGCGGAAGATTTCGAGTATCTGCTGCGAGGCGGCGCGGTAGCGCGCGAAATCCGGGCGCACGATGAGCAGCCCTGGACACAGGCGCAGCGCGCGTGCCATGGGCATCGCCGAACGCACGCCGAAGGCGCGCGCCTCATAGCTGGCCGCCGCCACCACACCGCGCGCTCCGGGCTGGCCGCCGACCGCGACCGGCTTGCCGCGCAACTCAGGATCGTCGCGCTGCTCCACCGACGCGTAGAACGCGTCCATGTCGACATGAATGATGCGGCGTAGTTCGTGGTTCGTGGTTCGTGGCTCGTTGTTCGGAGAACGTGAACCGCATCCTACCCTAAGCGCGAACTACCAACCACCAAACACGAACCACGAACCACGGCTACATGAATGGCTCGGCGCGCTTGAGCAGTTCGTCCAGGCCGGGTTCATTCGGATTGCGCGGCTTGCCCGGGTGGATGATGGATACCTGGCAGCTCTCTGCAGCCTCCACCAGCTGCGCGTAGGTCCCGGCGTTGATGTCTGCGATGTACGCCTGCTTGTTGCCGTCATAGGCGAACATCTTGTTGTTGATCGTGGTGCATTCGTTGAAGGTCGAGCAGCGCGCGGTTTCGATGTAGGCCTCGTCTGGCGATCGTTCCGGCTCCGGCTCCACTGCCACGGCTGGCGTCGCGGCCGCGGCCGTCGCGGTCGGCGCGACGGCCGCAACGGCGGCGGCCGCCGGTGCGGCTGCTGCGTGAGCTTCCGCTTCCTGCTGCATGCGCTCTTCCCAGGCCTTCTTCTCGCGCGCGAGCAGCTTTTCCGCGTGCGAGTTGTGCACGCCGCCCAGCTCCTGCAGGCTGTGCCACATTTCGCGGCAACGGCGCGCTTCCCGGATCAGCCGCTCGTCGACGATGACCCGCTGCAGCACGTTTTCCGCGTCGACCATCAGCAGGCTCGGCACCTTGTCCGGCAGACCCTTGCGCTCGCGCGTCAGGGACTCGTCCACCGGAATCATGCTGCCGTTCCATTTCTCCCGCGGAACGCGCGCGAGGTGCCTGGCGTAGCGGCGATCGCTGGCGACGAAATCAACCAGCGTAAAGGCAAGGTCTTCCGACACCCTCTGGTGCTCCTCGTCCTCGTAAGCGAAGCCCTGGATCGGCCAGTCCAGGTCGACCTGTGAATTCGCCTCGAGGTAGAAGCGCGATGCCCAGTTCGGGCCCGCGGAGGGATCGTAGGTGAA
>DATKUQ010000258.1:0-33586 GCA_035530495.1 Burkholderiales bacterium | reverse complement strand
ACCGCGGGTGGTAGATACACGCCTTGGGACAGCACCAGGCGCAGTGCCCCGATCAGCACTTCCGGCGTCGACGACTTGGGGATAAAACCCATCGCGCCACCCTCGATCGCGGCGCGCACCACGGCCGGATCATCCTCGGCGGAAAGAACCACCAGCGGCGTCCCGGGTACGGCGGCGCGCAGCGCAGCGAGCGCGTCCATGCCGTTCAAGCCCGGCATCTTGAGGTCGAGCAGCACCAGGTCGTAGCTGCGCGCCGCAACGAGTTCGAGCGCCTCGCTTGCGCTGCCTGCTTCGTCCATGTCCAGCGCGGCATCGAGGCTGCGCAGCAGGAACCGCATGCCGCCCCTGAGCAGGGGATGGTCGTCTATAAGCAAGATCGTCATGGCTCGCGCTCTTGATTGGCTATACGGCGCGAGCATACCGCAGCCGCGCGCCCGCCGCACCCTAGCCGAATGGCTAATCCTTTCGTCTAAGCCTGCTGGCCAATTGGGGAATTCCTTTCATGTTCCGGCGCGCCCAATATCGCCTCCAGGCCGAACACGCGACGCGAGAACGCGCAAATTTGCGAAGTCGCAGCAACGGCTCGGGCGGTCCCAGACGGGGCCGAGCTCTGAGTTCAAAAAATGCCAATTGACCCGTTGAAGGAGAACATCGCATGAACAACCGACGATTGCTTTTCAAGACCCTCGCTGCAGCCTTGGTGTGTGGCGGCGCTCTCACCCTGACCGCATGCGGTGGCGGCGGCGGTGACGCTGCGCCGGCCGCCGTGGTGCCTGTGGCCACGACCTTCACCGTCGCGGGCACCGCCGCCACCGGCGCGGCGCTGGACAACGCAAACATCACCATCACCGATGCCGCGGGCAATACCTACCCCGCCGCCGGCGAAGATCCGGTCGTCACCGGGGCCGACGGCAGCTACACCGTGACCCTGCCGCTGACTGCGACGCCGCCGTTCGTGGTCACGGCCGTGCGCGATGACATCAGCCTGGTCAGCGTGGTCGCCGAGGCCAAGGACACGACGACCAATATCACCCCGGTGACCAATCTGATCGCCTCGCGCCTGTCGAGTTCGGGCGACCCGGCGAAGCTCGCCACCGAGATCCAGGCCGATCCGACGCTAATAGACCTGGCGAAAATCACCGCCAAAGTCGCCGAAGTCGTCGCCCTGATCCAGCCGGTCATGGACGCGGTCGGCGACAGCACCGATCCGCTGAACGGCAATATCCAGGCCGCGGTCGCCGCCGGCACCGGCGCCGACCGGGTGCTGGATTCGCTGGCGATCAGCATTACGCCTTCGAGCGCGACGACCGTCAATATCGAAGTCTCGGTCAAACAAAAGCTGGACGACGGCGTGCAGCCGATCGTCGTCGGATTTACGGGCGGCACCGACGCCACGACGCCTCCGGCGGCTCTTCCCACAGTGACGGCCGCCGACCTCGTTCCGAGCGGTACGGCCGCGCTGATCGCCGACTTCCTGCAGCGCATGACCGCCTGCTACGCACTGCCGCAGGCCGAGCGCGTGAGCCCTGGTGGAAACACTGCGGCCGACATCATCGCGCCGGAATGCAAAGACCTCTTCGTCGGCAGCGACCCTGCAAGCTTCCTGAACAATGGCGCAACCGTAAGCTCGAAAGGCGCCTTCTCCTACCTTTTCGGCACCGGCACCGGGGTGAACTTCGATCGCGGCAGCTACGAGTTCACGCGCGGCAACGGGGATCTGGTAATCGCCTATCGGGCCACCAGCAGCGCGGGCAATTCGTCAAACTTCACCCTGGTGGTCAACGACACGGACGACAAGCTCAGGGCAATCGGCAACCAGTACAAATATAGCGGTGGCGTGAATGCCTATCATCAGCTGCGCACCTTCATCAACGAGGCGGGCGCGGACTACTACAGCACCGGATATAACCTATCGGTCAACAATACGAACGACACCAGCGGCAATTCCATCTTCACCAAGGTTGTCGTGACCACGCCCAGGGGCGGAGTGCTCACTTTGAAGCCCGCGGCGGGTTCTTCCTATCTGCCACTGGTTAAAAACGGTGCCACTACGAACACGAATTATCTGCGCATCCGCAGCGTCTACACCGACCCGGCCAACAGTGCAAAGAATCCGGCCGACGCCGAGGCCGGTCTGTTTTTCGCCTCTCCGCCTCTAGCCGACGCCGACATCTCCGCCATCCCGGCGCAAAGCACCTGGAAATTCGACTACTACCTGGCCGGCAATACCACGACCACGCCGGATGCGACGCAGTACTACAAGACCCGCGCGCGGGCGATGACCATTGCCGAGCTGCAAACGCAGCCGCTGGCCGCGCTCACCGAGGCGGACATCGCGTTTGTCAAGGACAACTCCTTGGACAACGGGAATGGCGGCAAGTACTTGCCGACGCCGACTACCGGTCCGCTTACGCTGGACTGGGCGGTCCCTGCGGGCGCTCTGGCTCCGACCGGCATCACGGTGTGGGGCGGCGCGACGGTGTCCGGAAACTTTATCAGCTTCAATGACAGCGCATCGGTCGCATCCTCCAGCCGCAGCGGCAATATCTACTGCAGCGCGGCATCGGCAAGCGATACGCATTGCGACAGCGCGGGCAATTATGTTCCCGGCGGCTTGAACGGAGCGCATCTGTGGGCCGAGGACGCGAACGGGCGCGACTTCGCGAGCTTCTACGCGATCTACACGATTACAATCCCGTGATCGCCGGCACCTGACCCCAAAGCCCGATTTGGCAGACCGGGCCTGGGGCAGGTCGATGTACCCAAAATTGTCAGTCGAGCAGGCCGTCTCGCGCAGACGGCCTTCTTTTTTAGCGGCAATGCCCTCGCCGCAATCAAAGCCGGCACTTTCGGAATCGGCGGCAAACGGCGCAGCCCCTCCTGCGCTCCTATGAGAAAATGCGCACTGTCATCACATCACCGGAATCGCAATGCAACTGCCGCTGGAAGGCATCAAGGTGCTCGACCTGAGCCATGCGCTCGCCGGGCCGTTCTGTTCAGCCATGCTCGCCGACTACGGCGCGCAGGTGATCAAGATCGAGCCGCCCGGAATGGGCGATATCGCGCGCGCCTGGGGCACACCCCTGCCGGGCGGGGAAACGGATTACTTCGTGAGCCTGCATCGCAACAAGCAGGGCATGGTGCTCGATTTGAAGAACCCGGGGGGCAAGGAAACCTTTCTGCGCATGGTCGAGCGCTGCGACGTCGTGCTGGAGAACTACCGCGCCGGCGCGCTCGCGCGCCTGGGCCTGGACTACGAAACGGCGCGGCTGCGCAACCCCGGCATCATCTACTGCTCGATTTCCGGCTTCGGCCAGGATGGCCCTTACCGCGACCGCCCCGCGCTCGACCTGATTCTCCAGGCCGAGAGCGGCATGATCAGCGTCACCGGCGAAACCGGCGGACACGGCGCCCGCGCCGGCGTCTCCATCGCCGATATGACCGCCGGCATGAACGCCGCGTTCGGCATCATGCTCGCGCTGCGGGCCAAGGAAAAGACCGGCATCGGACAGGTCATAGACGTGTCGATGATGGAAGGCCAGCTCGCGCTGCTCGGCACCATGATCGCAAACCATTGCGCCACCGGGGAAATCCCCGGGCCGATGGGCACCGCCTACAAGGCGCTGCTGCCCTACCAGACGTTTCAGACCAAGACGCGCGACCTGGCGCTGGCCGTGGGCAGCGAAAAGCTGTGGAAGATCTTCTGCCCGGCGATCGGTTGCCCCGAGTTGGCCGACGACCCGCGCTTTCGCAGCAATGGCGAGCGCAACCGCAACCGCGAAGCGCTGATCGAAAGGCTGCAGCAGGTGTTTCTTGCCCGCAGCTACGAGGAATGGGAGGCGCTGCTTACCGAAAACGGAATTCCGGTCGGCGCCATCAACAACCTGGCTCAGGTGGTCGGCCATGCGCAGGTCAAAGCGCGCGGCTCCATCGTCGAGATCGACCATCCGCGCGCGGGCAAGCTGCGCGTCGTCGGCGTGCCGGTGCGCCTGTCGGAGACGCCGGGCTCGATCCGCGCGCCTTCTCCGGCGCTGGGCGAGCACACGGCCGTGGTGCTGCACGAATTGCTCGGGCTCGACGACGCGGAAATCGGCGCGCTGCAGGCTGCAGGCGCCTTGGGCTGAGACCTAACAATCGACTATTGAAAAACGCTTCCCGGATATCAAAAGGTGGGACATTCTCTTACGCTCGCACAGGGGAGCGCTTTTCGACAGCAGCGACTTGGGGAATATAAAAAGGGGCCAGGATAGGAAGGGACCCACCCCTTCCTTAGGCCCCTTTTTTCAACACCCTGCTAACCGCCGAACGAACGGGTAGCTTGGCGCGTCAGTTGTCCTTGGCGCCCTCGTTCACCCAGGCCTTGAGTGTTGCGATATCCTTGTCCGGCAGTTTCGCCCGGCCGTGCGGCATCCGGATCGCCGCGTTCGCGCGGCCTTCGACCAGCATGTTGAGCGTGCTCGTCAGGGCGTCGCCCGGTTTTACCACCTTCCCGAACTTGGTGCCCTTCATCAGGGTCGCGTAGCTTGTAACATCCAGTCCGCTCGCCACGAAGCCCTTCCCACCAGGGGTGTGGCATTCGGCGCAATACTTCGTGAGTATCGGCTGCACGTCCTTCTTGTAACTCACGCCCGAAGGCGCGCATGCGGCCAAGGAAAGTACCGCCAGCGCGGCAAGCGAACCTCTCGATACCGCTATGAACCCGGCATTCATGACTTGCTCCTTGTGACTGACATTCCGAATCTACCTCAGCGAAAGGCAGATGGCAATTGATCCATCTCAAGCTTCAATGCCAAAGGCGGGCTCCATGCCGCGCAAGCCTTCATGGTGTCGACGTCAAAGCGGCGCGCCGATCACCAGCTTTGCGCACAAGGCAGCAACGATTTCTACGGTGCGCGTCCTCGACCGCAAAGCGCTCCAAATTGCCGCGCAGCGGCAGCAGCTCCACGGTTCAATCTTCGATCACGCCGCCACCGTACTTGAGGCGCGGCATCTCGAACCGGTCGGTGATGCGCGTATAGCCGCCCCGGCCTGCGAGGCGGCCGATCGGGTTGATTTTGCCGACATCGACGTGAAACTTTTCATCGACAATGCCGTCGTGGAAATGGAAGTACACGACCTCGCCGATCACCAGGTGGTAGGGCGCGCGGCCGAGTTCCAGCCGCTGCAGCAGGCGGCACTCGAACGCAACCGGCGCCTCCGCGATGCGCGGCGGCCGCACCTTGGTCGACGCCAGCGCGGTGAAACCCGCCTCCGTGATCTCGTTCACGCCGCGCGGATAGTCGATCGCGCATATGTTCATCTTTTCCTTGATCGCGTCGCTCACGATGTGCACGACGAACTCCGGAATTTCCCGGATGTTCGCCACGGTGTCCTTGGCGCCGCCGTCCTTGTCGCCGACCGAGAACATGAGCATGGCCGGATTGGAACCGATGCCGTTGAAAAAGCTGAACGGGGCGGCATTCGGCCCCTGGCTGCCGAGCGTGGTCACCAGCGCGATCGGCCGCGGCGTGATGCTGCCGATCAACAGCTTGTACTGCGTTTGCCAGTCGAGCGCGGCGGCGTCGAATTCGGTCATGTCGTTCCTTTGCAAGATAGAATTAAAAACTAACGTGGGTCGGCGGCGGGCCAGCCGCAGTATCGCACGAAGAATCTACCGCGATCCCGGTAAACTGGCAACGATAGCTGGCCGATTGGCAGCCCGAACCCACGCAAACTGCGCGAATGCGTGGCCGGCGGTGTCTACCCGGCGCGCGGATCTGCCGCCAGAATGATTTGCTATGCTCACCCCCGCCACTGCTTCTATAATTGCCGATCGCATCACTGAGGGACGCCACCATGAACCAGCCGCGCGAACTCAACGCCACGCTAGTCAACGAACTCGAGGCCCTGCTGGGCGAGCGCGCCACCATCGCGCGCGGCATCTGCGAGCAGCACGGCAAGGACGAATCTTACTTTCCATACGCTGCGCCTGACGCCGTTGTGTTTCCGCAAACCACGGAGGAAGTGCGCGATATCGTCAATATCTGCCGCCGCCACCGCGTGCCGATGATCCCCTATGGCGTCGGCACCTCGCTCGAGGGCCATATCCTGGCGGTGAAGGGCGGCGTGTGTCTCGACCTGAGCCAGATGAACCGGGTACTCGCAGTGCACGAGGCCGACCTCGACGCAGTAGTGCAGGCGGGGGTGACGCGCAAGCAACTGAACGAGCATATCCGCCACACGGGTCTGTTCTTTCCCATCGACCCCGGCGCCGATGCGACCATAGGCGGCATGACCGCGACGCGCGCCTCGGGCACCAACGCGGTGCGCTACGGCACCATGCGCGAGAACGTGATTTCACTCACCGTGGTACTCGCCGACGGACGCATCATCAAAACCGCGCGCCGGGCGAAAAAATCCGCGGCCGGCTACGACCTGACGCGGCTGTTCGTCGGCTCGGAGGGGACGCTCGGCGTCATCACCGAAATCACGGTGAAGCTGTATGCGGTGCAGGAGGCGATGTCGGCGGCGGTATGCGCGTTCGGTTCGGTCGAAGGCTGCACCAGGACCGTTATTCAGACCATACAGGCGGGCGTGCCGGTGGCGCGCTGCGAAATCGTGGACGCGACTGCGATCGGCTGCATCAATAAATACAGCAAGACCGACTATCGCGTCGCCCCGACGCTGTTCTTCGAATTCCACGGCACGCAGGCGAGCGTGGTGGAACAGGCCGAGGCGGTGCAGGAGATAGCAAAGGAGAACGGTGGCATGGATTTTCAGTGGGCGACCAGGGCCGAGGACCGCACAAAACTGTGGGAAGCGCGCCACAACGCCTACTTCGCCGGCCTGCAGCTGCGCCCCGGCTGCCGCGCGATTTCGACCGATGTGTGCGTGCCGATTTCGCGGCTCGCGGAGTGCGTGTCCGAAACCATGAAGGACGTGGCCGGCTACCTGTGCCCTGTGCCCTTGCTGGGACACGTCGGCGATGGCAACTTTCACCTGATGTTCCTGGTCGACCCGAACAAGCCGGAAGAGCAGGAACTCGCGAAGTCCTTCAATAAGCGCCTGGTCGAGCGCGCGCTCGCGATGGAAGGCACCTGCACCGGAGAACACGGAATCGGTCTGGGCAAGCAGTCCTGGCTGAAAGAGGAACTGGGCGAAGCCGTAGACGTGATGCGCGATATCAAGCGACTGTTCGACCCCGACAACCTGATGAATCCGGGAAAGGTGGTGCCGCTTTGAATCCGCTAATGCATGGAAGGCGCACGGGCCAGGCCAAGGCTCCGACGCCGCGGCTCATGCGCCCTCCCATCGCTGGTCACGGCTTTATGAAGTGCTCGCGGTAATACTTGAGTTCCTCGATCGACTCGTAGATGTCGGCCAGCGCTTCGTGCTTGCCGTGTTTGCTGAACCCTTTGGCCAATTCCGGTTTCCAGCGCTTCACCAATTCCTTCAGCGTGCTGACGTCGATGTTGCGGTAGTGGAAATAGGCCTCCAGCCGCGGCATATGGCGCGCGAGGAACCTGCGATCCTGGCAGATGGAATTGCCGCAGATCGGCGAGGTCCTGGAGGGCAGGTACTGGGCGAGGAAATCGAGATACCGCTGTTCGACTTCCGCCTCCGCCAGCGTCGAGGCCTTGACTTTCGCAATGAGGCCGGAGCGCGCGTGCGTGGATTTGTTCCAGTCGTCCATCGCCTCGAGCACGCTGTCAGCCTGGTGCACCACCAGAACCGGCGACTCGGCCAGGGTATTCAATTGCGAGTCCGTGACCACGATGGCGACTTCGATAATTTTGTCGCGGTCGGGATCGAGTCCGGTCATTTCCATGTCTAACCAGGCGAGATTATTCTGATCTTGGGGCATGCTGCGGGGGTTTCCGGGTTCGATTGATTGAGGGGCTTTATTGTGTCATATTTCAGCCAGATGCAGACTTTTACCGCCGTTTTTCTTGCAGCACTCGTGCTCACCCTGGGCCTGCGCCTGTGGCTGGCCCGGCGCCACATCCGGCACATCGCGCGCTGCCGCGACCAAGTGCCCGCCGACTTCTCGCAGCACATCAGCCTCGCCGCACACCAGAAAGCAGCCGATTACAGCATCGACAAGACGCGGCTGGGCATAATCGATCTGCTGATCGGCGCGCTGTTCTTGCTGGTGCTCACCCTGGGCGGTGCGCTGCAGGCGCTGCATGATCTGTGCTCGCGTGCCTTCGCTGCCGGCAGCTATGCGCAGGGCATCGCCCTCATCGCCAGCGTCGCCCTGATCTCCGGCCTCGTCGACCTGCCGCTGTCGCTGTATCGCACCTTCGTCATCGAAGCGCGCTTCGGCTTCAACAAGATGACTCCGGGGCTGTTCTTCGCCGACCTCGCCAAGCAGATGCTGCTCGCTGCGGCGCTGGGTTTGCCGCTGCTCGTGTGCGTGTTGTGGCTGATGCAGCGCATGGGTGAGCAATGGTGGCTGTATGTCTGGGTCACCTGGATGGCGTTCAATCTGCTGGTGCTCACCGTCTACCCGACTCTGATCGCGCCGTTGTTCAACAAATTCACGCCGCTGGAGGACGCAGCGCTCAAGAGCCGCATCGAGGCGCTGCTGGCCAAGTGCGGCTTCAGGGCGCAGGGGCTGTTCGTGATGGACAGCTCGCGCCGCTCCAGCCACGGCAATGCCTATTTCACCGGGTTTGGCGCGGCCAAGCGCATCGTGCTGTTCGACACCCTGATCGCGCGCCTGGCACCGGCGGAGATCGAGGCCGTGCTGGCGCATGAGCTGGGGCATTTCAAGTACCACCACGTATGGAAGCGCATGGCAGCCTTGTTCGCGATGAGCCTGGCGTTTCTCTGGCTGCTCGGTTACGCGATGAAGCAGGATTGGTTCTATGCCGGCCTCAATGTGCAGTCGCATTCGACCGCGCTCGCCTTGTTGCTGTTCTTCCTGGTGGTGCCGGTGTTTACCTTCCTTCTGCACCCGCTCGGCAGCCTGTATTCGCGCAAGCATGAGTACGAAGCCGACGCCTATGCCGCGCGCCATGCGATCCCCGCCGACCTGATTCACGCGCTGGTGAAGCTGTATCAGGACAACGCCGCCACGCTCACGCCCGATCCCTTGTATTCGGCCTTCTACGATTCACATCCGCCGGCACTGTTGCGCATCGCCCGGTTGCAGGGCGCCCGGCTGCAGGCGCAGCCGCAGCCCGCATGAACGCCGACGAGTTCCAGCTTGGAAGCTGCCGCCCGCTGCCCGCGGGCACACCGCCGCTGGCGCGGGCACAGATCGACGCCGGCCTGGCGCAGCTGCCAGGGTGGGCGTACGCGGAAGGCGCCATCAGCAAGACCTTTGCATTCGGGAACTACGCCGAGACCATCGCTTTCGTGAATGCCGTCGCCTGGATCGCGCAGCGCGAGGATCATCACCCGGACATGCTGGTGGGCTACGACAAATGCCGCGTCGCGTTCAGCACCCACTCCGTCGGCGGCATTTCGGAGAATGATTTCATCTGTGCGGCCAAAATCGAGGCGCTTTGCCGGATTTGATGCTTGCGGGTCAGGTGATCGCAGCCCATGGCCGCCACTACTTGGTCGAAACCGGCGATGGCGCCCGATTCGCCTGCTTTCCGCGCGGAAAACAGAGCGCGGTTGCATGCGGCGACCGCGTGATGTTCGCACGCACCGCCGTCGAGCAGGGCGTGATCGAGGCGGTGGATCCGCGCTCCACCCTGTTCTCGCGCTCTGCCGCGCACCGGCAAAAGCTGATCGCGGCGAACGTGTCCCAACTCGCCATTGTGGTCGCTGCCGAGCCCAGCTTCAGCGAGGAATTGATCAACCGCTGCCTGGTGGCGGCCGAAGATCAGGGCATGCGCGCTCTGATCCTGCTTAACAAGTGCGACCTCAAGGAAGCCGCCGCAGCGGCATTGGCGCGGCTCGCACCCTACATCCAAGCCGGCTATCGCGTGGTCGAACTGTCGGCGCTGGCGGGGGCGGAGCCCTTACGCCCGCTGCTCGCGCACCATGCTAGCGTGCTGGTAGGCCAGTCCGGCATGGGCAAGTCGACCATCATCAACGCCCTGCTTCCGGACGCACATGTCGCCACCAGGGAAATTTCCGCCTTTCTCGCCTCAGGCCGCCACACGACGACCCAGGCCAGGCTGTACCGGCTGGAAGCCGACACCACCCTCATCGATTGCCCCGGTCTGCAGGAGTTCGGCCTGCATCACCTGGCGCAGCAGGACATCGAAGCGGGATTTGTCGAATTCCGCGACTTTCTCGGGCAGTGCCGTTTTCAAAACTGCCGCCACCTGAGCGAGCCGGGCTGCGCCCTGGCGCAAGCGGCGGAAGCAGGAGCGATACACCCGCGCCGGCTGGAGATGTTCCGCCGCATCATCCGCGCCGAAACCGGCCGTAAATAGCCATGCGATTGCTCTACAGTTCGCTCAAGCTGCTCGAGGTCCACCACCTGAAGAACCTGCTCGAGGCCGAAGGCATCCGCTGTCACCTCAAGAACGAGTTGCTCAGCCGGCTTGCCGGCGATATCCCGTTCACCGAATGCGCGCCCGAGTTGTGGCTGCTGGACGATCGCGACTTCGACCGGGCCAAGCGCATTGTCGCCGACTTCGACCGCGCTCCCGTGGCCGGGCCTTCGTGGCGCTGCCCTGAGTGCGGCGAGGCGCTGGAAGGCCAATTCAGCGCGTGCTGGCGTTGCGGCGCGCCACGGCCGCAAATCTAAAGACACGCCGCAGCGATAGCGCGGCTAGCTCAACGCCCGCGCAATGCCCAGCAGCAGCAATATGAACAGGATTACGACCAGCGCGCGCCAGACCAGGCCGATGGTGCTGTCGAGAAAACCCACGTCGGCGTCGTCCCCGAGACCCAGCTCCGGCCGGTCGAGCGGACTCACCTCCGAGAGAAAAGGCATGCCCAGGCGCACGCCCATGGCGCCGGCACCGCTGGCAAGAACGACGCCAAGCGAGGGGTCGGGCCATTTCGCCGCCTGCGTGCGCCAGCAATAGGCCGCGTCCTCGAAATCGCCGACGACAGCAAAGGCGATCCCCGTCAGCCGCGCAGGGATCCAGTCGAGCAGACGGAAAACCTGGCCGGCGAAGCTGCCGAACGCGGCGAGTTCGCTGTCGCCGCCCTCGGCCCAACGCCGATGCAGGAAGGCCGACATCCGGTAGAGGATCGCCCCCATCGGCCCGGGCAGCAGCACGAACCAGAACACCACGGCGAACACATGCTGGTACGAAGCCGTCAGCGCTTCCTCGATGGTGAGACGGGCCACTTCCTCCGCGTTCAAGCGCTCGCAGCTCGCGCCGCGCCACTGGCCCAGGATGGCACGCGCCTGATCCAGATCGCCGCTCTTCAGCGCCCAATGAATGTCGGTGAAATAATGGCCGACCTGGCGAAACCCCATGGTCACGTAGAGTATGAGCACGTTGAAAGCCAGCGCCAGCAGCGGCGACAGTCGATGCAGCAGGTAATAGGCAAGCGCGGCCAGCAGTATTGCCGGCACCACACCCAGCACCCACGCGATCACCCCGTGTCCGCGCTCGCCGGCATTGAAGTGCTGCTGCAGGAAATCGGCAAAACGTGTGGCCCAGGACACCAGTTCCTTGCGGTCGGCCAGCGGCCGCCACTGCTCCAGCAGCAGGGCGATGATCAGCGAGACGAGGCTCATGGGGAAGGCAAGACTCCCGGAACGGCGCGGTCAAAAGCGACAGGGAACATAGGCGAAGATACCATAGGCACTACGGCTGCTCAAACGCATGGGGCTTGCAATCTTAGAGTTCACGCGAAAACCCGCACTGCGGAACCCGCCGCCGTCCGGCTAGCACGCGCTCAGAAACGCACAGAGATTCATCAGCATTCCCGCCGTGGCACCCCAGATATAGCGCTGTTCATAGGGTATGGCGTAGTAATGCCGTGTGCGGCCCTGGTACTGCAGGGTGTTGCGCTGATGATTGCGCGGATCGAGAACAAACGCCAAGGGCACCTCGAACGCCTCCGCCACTTCGAACGAATCCAGCTTGAACGCCGGCGGCGGACTCACCAGTCCCACTACAGGGGTGACACGGTATCCCGTTACCGTGGTGTACTCGGGCAGCTGCCCCAGCAGCTCCACCAGGGAGCGTGGCAGGCCGATTTCCTCGAAGGTTTCGCGCAAGGCCGTCGCTGCGGGCGATTCATCCTGGGCCGCGCGGCCTCCGGGAAAGCTGATCTGGCCGGCGTGGTCGTACAGGTGGTCGGTGCGCCGGGTAAACAAGACGGTAAGCCCGGCGTCGCGTCGAACCACCGGCACCAGTACCGCCGCCGGCCGCAAGGCCTCGGCCGGGCGCCACAGATGACCGTCTCCTGCAGCGACCGGCGCCACGGTTTGGCCGCCGGCGAAGCGCTGTCGCAGCCAGGCTTCGCTTGCGCGGCTGACGATTTCCTGCACGCCGCTTGCGTCAGAGTTCATCGATCAATTGTAGCCCGAAATCCGCATGAGCCCGGCCGAACCGGCGCCGGAGTGTTACCGCCGGCTGACCGGTTCCGGCGTCGCCGGCGAACGCGTCGCCCGGGGCTTCTCAGGGAATGAGCAGTGTCGAGCCGGTGGTCTTGCGCGCTTCCAGATCCCGGTGCGCCTGCACCGCGTCCTTGAGCGCGTAGCGCTGCGGCACCTCGATTTTCACTTTGCCGGACAGCACGATGTCGAAAAGGTCCTTGGCCGATGCCACCAGATCCTCGCGTTTCGCGGTGTAATGCATCAGGCTGGGCCGCGTGAAAAACAGCGAGCCGCGCGAGGCGAGGAGGCCCGAGTCGAAGGCCGGCACCGGGCCCGAAGCGTTGCCGAAGCTCACCATCATGCCGAGCGGACGCAGGCAGTCGAGCGACCCGACGAAGGTATCCTTGCCGATCGAGTCGTACACCACCGGCAGCAGCGCGCCGCCGGTGATCGTCTTCACCCGCTCGGCGAAATTCTCGTGCGTATAGACGATAGTGTGGTCGCAGCCGTGCGCCTTCGCCAGCGCCGCCTTCTGGTCCGAACCGACGGTGCCGATCACCGTGGCGCCGAGCGCTTTTGCCCACTGGCAGACGATCAGGCCCACGCCGCCGGCCGCAGCATGGATGAGGATGGTGTCGCCCGGCTGGACCTTGTAGGTGCGCTTGAGCAGATATTGCGCCGTCATGCCCTGCAGCATCATCGCCGCGCCCTGGTCAAACGTCAGGCCATCGGGCAGATTCACCAGCCGGTCGGCGGTCATGAGCCGCACCTCGGCATAAGCGCCAATGGGCGGCGCGGCATAGGCCACGCGGTCGCCCTTCTTGACGTTGCTCACGCCCTCACCCACCGCCTCGACCACGCCGGCCGCCTCCAAGCCGATGCCGCTGGGTACCTGCAGTGGGTACAGCCCGGAGCGGTGATAGACATCGATGTAATTCAGGCCGCAGGCATGGTGGCGCACGCGCGCCTGGCCCGGCCCGGGTTCGCCCACCTCGACGTCTTCCCACAGCATGACCTCGGGCCCGCCTTGTTTGTGTATTCGGATCGCTTTTGACATGTTCTGTTCCCGACAAGAGAAAGGTTTACGAAAATTCACGGACAGGTCGCGCTAGGACCATACTGTCCGAACCGAAGCGGAGCGCCATGTTACCGCGAAAAATCTGCCTCGATCCAGGCGCGCGCGAACCCGATCGGCGGCATCGCTTCCTATTTGGGTTTGCCCTTGGCCGGCGTTGCCCCTGCCGGTTTCGTCTCGGCCGGATTGGCCGCGGCACCAGCGGCGGCCGCCTGCATCATGGCCAACCAGGCGGCCGGATCAGGGAAGGGATTCTTTCCCGCCTCCGCGTCTGTGCCGGCCGGTGCGGGCTGCATCGCTTTCATCGCCGCCAGCGTACTCCGCTGCATCTCCAGCCCCTGGATCGACAGGCGCAGCATATTGAGGTTGAGCGTGAGCCAGTTCTCCACCGATTTAAGATCGGCGATCTTTTTTTCCACGGCCTCGACGTCGAGCGTCGGTGCGACCATGCCTGGCATCGGCAATCCCATGGGATTCCACAGCTTCTTCAGGAACTCGAACGGATCCGGCAGCGGCTCGGACATGGCGACTCCTCGATCCAGGATGGGAGGGTGCAAGTTTAATCGAATTTCATTGACCGGCGTCCAGGAACTTCTCCACCGCGTCGCGCTGGGCGTAGGTGTCCCGATAGCCCAGGTCGATGAGGGCGCTGCAATACGCGTCCTCGAACAGCAGATAGCTCGCCAGGTTGGCCCCGCTGCGGTTCATTGCGCCGATGCCGCTGAGCACGAATTTCAGCGTGCGCGGCAAGGCCTGCACGTGCCGGCCGGCTATACGCTCGATCGACTCGCTCGGCGAGATCACCAGCACCTCGACCGGGCGCAGGTGCAAGCCGGCCGCCAGCCGCTTATCCTCCGGTATCAGGCTGACCGTGCGGTTGATGCGCTGCACGAGTTCCAGATCGACCGCCAGCCCGTCGAGGAAGATGCTGTTCAGCGCGTGGCCGGCGATTTGCGCAATCGAAGGATAGAGGCTGGAGCGCACCCGTGCCGCCTCCGCCTGCGCCCGCCCCGTGCCGATCACCAGCACGCGCTCGGCGCCCAGGTGCAGCGCCGGACTGATGGGCGCAATCTGGCGAATCGAACCGTCGCCGAAGTATTCGCGGTTGAGCTTCACCGCGGGAAAAAGAAAAGGCAAGGCCGAGGACGCCATCAAGTGGTCGACGTCCAGCGTGGTCGCCGCGCCCAGGCGCTGGGTGCGCTCCCAGGCCTCCAGTCCGGGGCCGCCCTGGTAAAAGGAAACGTTCTCCCCGGAGGAATAGCCGGAGGCCGTGACCGACACCGCATACAGCGCGCCGGCGTCGATGTTTTCCTGGATGCGCGCGAAGTCCAGCGTCTTCTCCAGCATCTCGCGCATCGGCGCGTTGTCGAACAGCGACGCCGGGCTGTTGCGTTTGATCCAGAGCATCGACGCAAACCAGCGCGCGCTGGTCTTGAGCATGGACCAGGGATCGGCGCGATAGACGCGCTCCACATGGAAGTTCTCCCACACCTCCAGCAGATGACCCACGCCGCGGCGAAAATCGTCGGCGTGGATTGCCAGCACCGCAGCGTTGACGGCGCCGGCCGAGGTCCCGCACAGTATGGGAAAGGGATTCTTCGCCTGGTCGGGCAACAAGTCGCGGATCGCCTTGAGCACGCCCACCTGGTAGGCGGCGCGCGCACCGCCGCCGGTAAGTATCAGGCCGGCTTTGGTTCTGGCCGGTTCCATGCAAGCGCTAAATCGAAAGCTGCAACTGGCTGCGCGCCGCGTTTGCGTCCACCACCGTCAATGCCGCCATGTTGACGATGCGCCGCACCGTCGCCGAGGGCGTAAGTATATGCACCGGCTTGGCCGAACCGAGCAGGATCGGTCCGAGCGCAATGCCGTCGCCGGCGGCCGTCTTGAGCAGATTGAAGGCGATATTGGCCGCGTCCAGGGTCGGCATGAGCAGCAGATTCGCTTCGCCCCTCAGGCGTGAATGCGGGAACGCGGCGCCACGCACGTCCTCGGACAGAGCCGCATCGCCGTGCATCTCGCCGTCAATCTCGAGTTCCGGGGCCCTCGCCTGGATCAGCGCCAGTGCCTCACGCATCTTCACCGCGGTGGGCTGCTCGCTGGTGCCGAAGCTCGAATGCGACAGCAGCGCCGCCTTCGGGGTGATGCCGAAGCGGCGTATTTCCTCCGCCGCCAGCACCGCCATCTCGGCCACCTGCTCCGCGCTGGGATCGAAATTGACATAGGTGTCGCAAATGAACACCGTACGCTTGGGCAGCAGCAACACGTTCATGGCATAGTAGTGCTTCACCCCCGGGCGCAGACCGATCACCTGATCGACGTAGTGCAGGTGCAGCGAGTGCGTACCGAAAGTGCCGCAGAGCATGCCATCGGCAGCGCCGCGGTGCATCATCATGGCGCCGATGAGGGTAAGGCGCCGGCGCATCTCGATCTGGGCGTAATGCTGCGACACGCCGCGACGCTCTGCGAGACGGTGGTATTCCTCCCAGTACTCGCGGTAGCGCGGGTCGTTCTCCGGGTTGACCAGATCGAAATCGGCGCCGGGCTTGATGCGCAGGCCAAAGCGCACCAGGCGCCGTTCGATCACCGCCGGCCGGCCGATCAGGATGGGCCGCGCCAGGTGCTCGTCGACGATGACCTGGGTGGCGCGCAGGATGCGTTCGTCCTCGCCTTCGGCCAGCGCGATGCGCTTTTTTAGCGCCGTCTTGGCCGCCGAGAACACCGGCTTCATTAGCAGGCCGGAGTGATAGACGAATTCATCCAGCTGCTGGGCATAGAGCTCGAGGTCGGTGATCGGGCGCGTGGCCACGCCAGAGTCCATCGCCGCCTTGGCGACCGCCGGCGCAATCTTGATGATCAGGCGCGGGTCGAAGGGTTTGGGGATCAGGTATTCGGGCCCGAAGGCGACGTTCTTCTCGCCATAGGCTGCAGCGACGATGTCGGACTGCTCCGCCATGGCGAGGTCGGCGATGGCATGGACGCAGGCGAGCTTCATCGCCTCGTTGATGGTAGTGGCTCCTACGTCGAGCGCGCCGCGGAAAATGAACGGAAAGCAAAGCACGTTGTTCACCTGGTTGGGAAAATCCGAGCGGCCGGTGGCGATGACCGCGTCGGGCCGGGCCGCCTTGGCCAGGCCAGGCTGGATTTCCGGCTCCGGATTGGCGAGGGCGAGGATCAGCGGCTTGTCGGCCATCTGCTTCACCATCTCGGGCTTGAGCACTTTGCCCGCCGACAGGCCGAGAAACACATCGGCGCCGGCGATGATTTCGCCCAGGGTGCGCGCGTCGGTCTGCTTGGCATAGCGTGCCTTGTTCGGGTCCATCTCCTCCTTGCGCCCGGCGTACACCACGCCCTTGATGTCGGAGACCCATATGTTGTTCATGTTCATGCCCAGGCTCACCAGGAGATCGAGGCAGGCCAGCGCCGCAGCACCCGCGCCCGAGACCACGAGTTTCACCTTGGCAATATCCTTACCGACCACGCGCAGGCCGTTGAGGATCGCCGCGCCGACGATGATGGAGGTGCCGTGCTGATCGTCGTGGAACACCGGAATCTTCATGCGCTCGCGCAGCATCTTTTCGACGTAAAAGCATTCCGGCGCCTTGATGTCCTCGAGATTGATGCCGCCGAACGTCGGCTCCAGCGCTGCGATCACCTCCACCAGTTTGACCGGGTCGAGTTCGTTCACCTCGATGTCAAAGCAGTCGATGCCGGCGAACTTCTTGAACAGCACCGCCTTGCCTTCCATCACCGGCTTGGCTGCGAGCGGGCCAATTGCACCCAGCCCGAGCACCGCCGTGCCGTTGGTGATCACACCGACCAGGTTGGCGCGCGCGGTCAGGTAGCGCGCCTCCGCCGGATCGCGCACGATCTCTTCGCACGCCATGGCCACGCCCGGCGTATAGGCCAGGCCAAGGTCGCGCTGGTTGATCAGCCCCTTGGTCGGCGTGACCGAAATCTTGCCCGGCTTGGGTAGGCGGTGATAGTCGAGGGCGGCCTTGCGCAATGGGTCTTCCATGATTTTTCCTGGGGATGAAAACTGCAGTCGGAGCTGCAGATTATAGTCCCGCGACAGACCCAAAGCTAACGCCGGCGGACGGCGTGACGCAGAAAGCCGTCTATTCGGTGATCGGATGAATTTGCTCGAAAACCATTCGAGCCACAGCCCCGAGCGGTGTCATAATACAACCATGCCAATCGCCCACAGAATGACCGAAATCCAGCCTTTCCAGGTGATGGAAATATGGAATCGCGCAAAGGAGATGGAGGCGCAGGGCAAGCATGTCGTGCAGATGCAAATCGGCGAGCCCGATTTCACCGCGCCCGATCCGGTGATCGCCGCGTGCACCGAGGCATTGAAGCAGAACCCCATCCACTACACCTCGGCAGTTGGCATGCCGCTGCTGCGCCAGACGATTTCTGATCATTACCGCGAGCGCTATCACCTCGAGGTGCCGGCTTCGCGCATCGCGGTCACGGCAGGCGCCTCGGGTGCGCTGTTGATCGCCGCCGGCGTACTGGTCAATCCCGGCGACGAGATCCTGATGCCGGACCCGGCCTATCCCTGCAACCGCCACCTGGTGCGTTTCTTCGAGGGGCGGGTCAAGAGCATTCCGGTCGGACCGCAGACGCAATACCAGCTCACGCGCGAGTTGATCGAATCCAACTGGTCGGAAAAGACACGCGGTGTGCTCATTGCCTCCCCGTCCAACCCGACCGGGACCATGATTGCGCCGGCGGAGATGCGCGCGATCGTCGAGGCGGTGCACGCGCGTGGCGGAGTGGCGATCATTGACGAAATCTACCAGGGGCTCACCTATGCCAGCGGATTCGAGAGCGCGCTCGCGCACTCGGACCGCGTATTCGTGGTGAACAGCTTTTCCAAGTATTTCAGCATGACAGGCTGGCGCCTGGGCTGGATGGTGGCGCCGCAGGACTGTATGCGCGAAGTCGAGACCTTCGCCCAGAACGCCTTTATCTGCCCCTCGGCTCCGGCCCAGTACGCCGGCATCGCGGCCTTTGCCCCGGAGACCACCGCCATTCTGGAGCAGCGCCGCGACGAGTTCAGGCGGCGGCGCGACTATCTGCTACCGGCGCTGCGCGAATTGGGATTCTCCATTCCGGTGACCCCGGAAGGGGCGTTCTACGTCTACGCCGGGATCGATCGCTTCGCTGCGGACAGCGGAAAGTTCGCTCTGGATCTATTGGACCAAGCCGGAGTCGCAATCACTCCGGGCAAGGATTTCGGCTCGAACCAGGCCGAGCGCTATGTACGCTTCGCCTATACGCGTTCAATGAGCGATTTGCGCGAGGGTGTTCAACGTTTGCGCAAGTTTCTGGCGGACTATTGAAGGACGTTTCGCGAGCGCGAGCTAAGGACGAAATCCTGGAAGAGAGCCACCTTGCGACATCCTTCTGCGCGGCCAAGCACGCCGGCAGGGGATCGGCGCAGGCCCTTGATGCCCGTACCGTGCGCGGCGCTGCGCCGCGCCGGCATGCCTAGGCAGCGGTCGCCGGACGGGAACGCTTCAGCATCCGCTGCATACGCTGCTTTTCAGCCATCACTTTCTGCGCATACTGCTGGCTGTCGTCCCCGTAGGCACCGTTGTAGAGCTGCAGCCCCGGCATCAGACCGCCCCCGCGCCGCACAGCATCCTTGAGTATGCGTGCGCCAACCAGAATGTTGGTCATGGGATCAAATACCGCGTCTTCGCCGCCGAGCGCATTTAGCGCGTCCTGATGGTACTTGGGGATCACCTGCATCAGGCCCTTCGCACCCACGACGCTCTCCGCAATCGGGTTGAAGCGCGATTCGACCGCCATTACCGCCAGAATCAGCAAGGGATCAAGGCCCGTACGGCGACCAGCCTCATGTGCTGCTTCGACCAGCTGTTCGGTCGCGTCCTGCGCCACCCTATATCGGTGCGACAGATACACGGCGAGCGCGCGGTACTGCGGGCTTTCGCTATCGGCGGTCGGTACCAGAAGCGTAATACCCTCATGGCGAATGGTGCCGGATACCGCGGATGCCGGTGCGGGCTCGGCGCCCTGGTCCACGACCGGTCGAGCCCCCATAAGCAACGCGACAACCGCGACAGCCCCGAACACGGTCAAGCCATTGCGCAGGAATACGGTACTTAATGTGCAGGTTCGCAGGGCAAACTGTTTCAGGTTGTCCATGTGGTACCTCCTTGCAAAAAAACAACTTACCAGCCAGACGCGCATCAGCTTACTTGCTGATACAGTCCTCGGGCCGCCTGCCTTCATTATAAGTTGCGAGGCGCACCCATGCTGCCCAAAGTCTGCTAGCGCTCAGCAGCTCGCAATCAAGCGAGTTGCGACTAGCACACCCCCTCCTAAGAAAACGCTTCTAAAATCTAGTTACTTGAAACGGCTAACAAAATGCCGTTCGAACTTTAAGAAACTGCGACCAAAGCCCAGCCTAGCTGCCAGCTGGTTTTGCGGCGGATTACTGACTTGTCGTGATGCAACAGACGCTATTCTATTGAAACACCTAGGTTATGTCAAGCGCTGCGAGAATGGAATGCTGCGACGCAGCAAACACTGTCCGAAGCCAAAATTGACGTTGCCCCGGACTTCAGGCAATCTGGGCTCTAAGTCAGGACTGCCGAAGAAACGATCCCAGCCGCATTACCTGCGATCCCGTGAAAGAAGCGGGTAGCGCAGCCGGGACAATTCAGCTCAGGGCGAATGTCCGCGGTACAGCCTTCGCTTGCGCCAAGGCTGACCGCGAGACATCCTTACCTACGCTAAGGCCTTGAGCCTGTCGGAAAAGGCCAAGCTGCTGCCGGATTCAGGGCGGTTTTCGCCCCTGGCGTCGCCGCAGTCGATGGAGCTACTCGTGCCGCCATCGGACGTGCTGCCGGCTTCGCCGGTTTCACAGCAGGTTTAGCCTTTTTTTTTGCCGCTTTCTTTTTGGCGGCGGGCTTTTTGGCCTTTTTAGCTGGCTTTTTTTTTGCCGCTTTTTTTTTCGCAGGTTTTTTCTTGGCGGCCTTTTTCTTGGCCGCTTTCTTTTTTGCGGGCTTTTTAGCTACTGCCCTCTTTTTCTTGGCTTTTTTAGCCGGTTTTTTCGCTGCTTTCTTTGCTTTTTTCTTCGTTGCCATGGTAAAGCTCCTTCTTCAGGTTAAAGAAAAACAACTACTACAAACCCGGCTATGCTAGCCCGGATTATCCGCCCGACCGGGGCAAACCCCGGCCAGCCGAATCCCTTGCGTGCAAGCGCGCCGACCTCATGCAGCCTTGCGCTCAAGCAGATCACGATACAAAACAGCGGGATCAAGCTCAATTCCGCCATCCCAAACCAGGGTCTTTGCCGCCGGGTCGATCGCCACGCGGCGGAACTGCTCCCGGTCGCGCCAGAGCTTGAATGCGCCGATCTCGAGCAAATTGCCAACGAACACGCTTCCTTCCAGCCCGTCGTCGAAACGCAGCCACAAGCTGTAATCGTTATCTGCCCGAACCTCAGTCAACTTATGCATTCCTGCCTCCGCCCAACGCCATGAAGTTTGCTAATCCCAACTGAGCGCACCTCCGGTCTGGTACTCGATCACCCGGGTCTCGAAGAAGTTGCGCTCTTTCTTCAAATCGGTCATTTCGCTCATCCAGGGAAAAGGATTGCTCGCGCCCGGATAGAGCTGCTCTACGCCGATCTGCTGGCAGCGGCGATTGGCGATGTAACGCAGATATTCCTTGAACATCGGCGCGTTCAAGCCGAGTACGCCGCGCGGCATGGTGTCCTCCGCGTAACGGTACTCGAGTTCGACCGCCGTTTTCATGTAGCCCTGGATTTCTTCGCGGAAGGCCGAGGTCCAGAGATGGGGATTTTCCATCTTGATCTGGTTGATGAGGTCTATGCCAAAATTACAGTGCATCGACTCGTCGCGCAGGATGTACTGGTACTGCTCGGCAGCGCCGGTCATCTTGTTCTGGCGCCCCATCGCAAGTATCTGGGTGAAGCCGACATAGAAGAACAGCCCTTCCATGATGCAGGCAAACACGATAAGGCTCTTGAGCAATTGCTGATCGGCCTCGGGCGTGCCGGTTCTGAACGCCGGATTGGTAAGCGTGTCGATGAAAGGAATCAGGAACTCATCCTTGTTGCGGATGCTGCCAATCTCATGATAGGCGTTGAAGACCTCGCCTTCATCCAAGCCCAGGCTCTCCACGATGTACTGGTACGCGTGGGTGTGGATCGCCTCCTCGAAAGCCTGGCGCAGCAGATACTGACGGCATTCCGGCGCGCTGATATGGCGGTAGGTGCCGAGCACGATGTTGTTCGCGGCAAGCGAATCGGCGGTGACGAAAAAGCCGAGGTTACGCGTGATGATGCGGCGCTCGTCCTCGCTCAGTCCGTGCGGATCCTTCCAAGTGGCGATGTCGCGGCTCATGTTGATTTCCTGCGGCATCCAGTGGTTGGCGCAGGCGGCGAGATATTTCTCCCAAGCCCATTTGTACTTGAACGGCACCAGCTGGTTGACATCGGTGCCGCCGTTGATGATGCGCTTGTCTTCCACGCGGATGCGGCGCAGTTCCTCGGCGCGCACCTCCTGCGCCGCACTTTCCTGCCGCGGGCCCGCCCCCGCCCGCGACGCAGGCATGAAACCCTGCCGCGGCTGCAGGCCCAGTCCGGGGGAAACTGCCGTTTCGTCGTCAAAATTGAGCATACTCATCTCTTAACAGGTTCTGCCGCCAGCTACTGGCATGCCTCGCATTCCGGGTCGTCAAGCGCGCAAAACTTGGGTTCGACCTGCTCCGCGCTCTTTGCCGCCGCGGGTATCCCGCCCTCGGGGACGGCGTTCAACTGCCCTGCCTTCACTGTCGACTTCTCGGCGTGGGTGGCTCCCATCGAACGCAGGTAATAAGTGGTCTTCAAGCCGCGCTTCCAGGCGAGCTTGTAGGTGTCGTCCAGGCGCTTGCCGGAGGCCCCCGACATATAGATGTTGAGTGACTGCGACTGATCGATCCATTTTTGCCGGCGCGCCGCAGCCTCGACCAGCCATAGCGGCTCGATTTCGAACGCGGTGGCGTAGAGCTTGCGCAGCTCCGCCGGAACGCGGTCGATCTTGGCCAGATTACCGTCAAAATACTTCACATCGGCGATCATGACTTCGTCCCACAAGCCCAGGCGCTTCAGATCGTCCACCAGGTATTCGTTGACCACGGTGAATTCGCCCGAAAGATTCGATTTCACATACAGGTTCTGGTAAGTGGGTTCAATCGAAGCGGACACGCCGATGATATTGGCGATGGTGGCGGTCGGGGCGATCGCAATGCAGTTGGAGTTGCGCATGCCGTGCTGTTTGATGCGCTCGCGCAGCCCATCCCAGTCCATGCCGGCGCTCATGTCGATTTCCACATGACCACCGCGCTCCTCGCGCAGCAGGGCCAGAGTGTCCTGCGGCAGAATGCCGCGATCCCACAGCGATCCACGGTAGGTCGAATAGCGGCCGCGCTCCTCGGCCAGTTCGGTCGAAGCCAGGTAGCCGTAATAGGTGACCGCCTCCATCGAGCGATCGGCAAACTCCACCGCGTCCTTCGAGCCGTAAGGGATACGCAACACGTGCAGGCAGTCCTGGAAGCCCATGATGCCCATGCCCACCGGGCGGTGCTTCAGGTTGGAATTGCGCGCCTTGCCCACGGCGTAGTAATTGATGTCGATAACGTTATCGAGCATGCGCATCGCAGTGGCGATGGTGCGCTGCAACTTGGCCTGATCGAGCTTGCCGTCCTTCAGATGTGCGACCAGATTGACCGAACCCAGGTTGCACACGGCTATTTCGTGCTCATTCGTATTGAGCGTGATCTCGGTGCACAGGTTGGAACTGTGCACGACGCCGACATGGGATTGCGGCGAGCGGATATTGCACGGATCCTTGAACGTTATCCAGGGATGCCCGGTCTCGAACAGCATCGACAGCATCTTGCGCCACAGCTGCAGCGCCGGGATCTTTCTGAACAGCTTGTGCTCGCCCCTGGCGGCCTTTTCCTCGTAGGCTATATACGCCTTCTCGAATTCCTTGCCGAACTTGTCGTGCAGGTCGGGGCAGTCCGAGGGCGAGAACAGCGTCCACTCGCCGTTTTCCATCACCCGCTTCATGAACAGATCCGGAATCCAGTTCGCCGTGTTCATGTCGTGGGTGCGGCGGCGGTCATCGCCCGTGTTCTTCCTCAGTTCGAGGAACTCCTCTATGTCCAGGTGCCAGCTTTCCAGGTAGGCGCACACCGCACCTTTGCGTTTTCCGCCCTGGTTGACCGCTACGGCGGTGTCGTTCACCACCTTCAGGAACGGAACCACGCCCTGCGACTTGCCGTTGGTGCCCTTGATGTGCGAACCGAGGGCGCGCACCGGGGTCCAGTCGTTGCCCAGCCCGCCCGCGTACTTGGCGAGCAGCGCGTTGTCCTTGATCGATTCGTAAATGCCGTCAAGGTCGTCCGCGACCGTCGTCAGATAGCAGCTCGACAGTTGCGAGCGCAGCGTGCCCGAATTGAACAGGGTCGGCGTCGAACTCATGAAGTCGAAGGATGACAGCACCTGGTAAAACTCGATCGCGCGCGCCTCGCGGTCGATCTCATTCAGTGCCAGGCCCATGGCCACGCGCATGAAGAAGGCCTGCGGCAGTTCGATGCGTTGCCCGTCCCGGTGCAGGAAGTAGCGGTCATACAGGGTCTGCAGACCGAGATAGCCGAATTTCAAATCACGCGCTGCGTCCAGCGCCTTGCCCAGGCGCACAAGGTCGAATTTGGCCAGCCGTTCGTCCAGCAGTTCGGCGGCGATGCCACGCTTGATAAATTCCGGGAAATACTCGGCGTAGCGAGTGGCCATTTGCGCCTGCGGCACTTCCTCGCCCAGGATCTCGATGCGGATGGTGTTCAGCAGCAGCCGCGCGGTGACAAAACTGTAGGCCGGGTCCTTTTCGATCAGCGCGCGCGCCGACAGGATGGCCGATTTTCGGATCTCCTCGACCGGCACACCGTCATACAAGTTTTTCAGCGTCTCGTTGTAGATAATGCCCGGTTCAACCGCGTCGCCCAGGTCCTCGCAGCAGGCCTTGAGCAGATTTTTCAACCCGGCCAGGTCGATCGGCCGCCGCACGCCCTTGTCGACCACGTTCAATTCGGGGACGGCAGCCTTGTCCTTTTGCTTGGCCTGCTCCTGCGTGCGCGCCTTGGTGCGCTGCTCGCGATAGAGCACGTATGCCCGGGCGACTTCGTGCTCGCCGGAGCGCATCAACGCCAGTTCGACCTGGTCCTGAATATCTTCTATGTGGAAAGTACCGCCTCCGGGCTGGCGCCGCGCGAGGGCGGCGACCACGCTTTCAGTGAGCGCTGCAACCAATTCGCGAATACGCGCCGAAGCCGCACCTTGACCGCCTTCAATCGCCAGAAACGCCTTGGTCATCGCGACCGAGATTTTGCTCGGGTCGAAACCAACCACTGCACCATTGCGGCGAATGATGCGGTAGTCGGGATAAGACGACTCGCTCACTGCGGACGCTTCAGCAATATTGGCACCGGCCACGAATGGCGATTTTTCCGAATCGGTGACAACCTGCATCTGCGTTCCCCCTTTTGTACTCGCCTACCGAGCCTTGCTATGGCGTTGCTGATCTATAGTTTGGTTCCGGCCGCGACCACAATATATAGTATCCTATAACCAGTTCGCAACTAATTTTAGTGACGCGCTTTTGATTTTGCAAGAAGTTTTTACAAAAAAGTGTTCCCGCGCAAGATGTGCGCAAAAAGGCCGAGCCGGACGCCTGCACTCAGCGCAAGCAGCGTCCACTGCGTAAACTGGGATGCGTAGTTTTCCGCCGCTTGCCTGGCGGCAGTACAAGAAGAAATTTTCGCAGCCGGCGCTGCGATCTGCTATTTGATCGAGTCGCGAAAACGGGCCCAGTCGAAACCGGGCCCCGGATCAGTCTTGCGCGCGGGCGCAATATCGCAGTGGCCGACGATATCAGCGATCGGGTAGGCGGAACACAGCGCGCGTGCGAGTTGCGCGAGTACGAGGTACTGAGGCTCGGCGAAGGGCAGATCATCCGCGCCCTCCAGTTCGATACCTATCGAGAAGCCGTTGCAGTCGCTGCGCCCGCGCCAGGCCGACACGCCGGCATGCCAGGCGCGCTTGGTGCACGGCACGAACTGCAGCAATTCGCCGGTGCGGCGGATAAGGAAGTGCGCCGATACTCTTATCCCGGTAATGGACCGATAGTAAGGATGAGCGGTCCAGTCGAGCTCGTTTGTGAACAGGCGCACGATGCCGTCGCCGCCAAATTCCCCCGGCGGCAGGCTGATGCTGTGGACCACCAGCAGCGTGATCGCCTCACCTGGCGGCCGCTCGTCGCAGTTGGCGGAAGCCACATAGCGCGCCGCGTCCACGCGCCCGTCGGCATTGGCGATCATGGGGGTGGTTCGTTGATCCCAAGCCGCTCCATGCGGTAGCGCAGGGCGCGAAAGGTGATTCCGAGAAGCTTGGCCGCCGCGGTGCGGTTGAAGCGCGTTTTTGCAAGTGCTTCGAGAATCGCCTCGCGCTCGATCCGGTCGAGATAGTCCGGCAACGGCGATTTGCCGCCAGCCGGCGAATCGCCCGCATGACGCGCCGGCACCAGACGTAAATCCTCCGCCTGGATTTCGCTCCCGCTGCACAGCGCCACTGCGCGTTCCAAGATGTTCTCCAACTCGCGCACATTACCGGGAAAATCGTAGCTTTCAAGCGCCGCCTGCGCCGCCTTCGACAGGCGCGGCGCCTCGCCCCCTGGACCGACGACACGCGCGAGCATGGCCTCGGCCAGCGCAGCGATGTCTTCGCGGCACTCTTTCAATGACGGCATTTTCAGTTCGATCACGTTGAGACGGAAATACAGATCCTGGCGGAACCGTCCCGCCTCGACCAGAGCGGTGAGGTTCTGGTGGGTGGCGCAGATCATGCGCACGTCGACCGGATCTTCCGCGGTGGCGCCCACCTTGCGCACGCACTTCTCCTGGATCGCGCGCAGCAGCTTCACCTGCATCGCGAGCGGCAGATCGGCGACCTCGTCCAGAAACAGTGTGCCGCCATTTGCCACCTGGAAGAAGCCGTCGCGATCGGCTTCCGCCCCGGTAAAGGCCCCTTTCTTGTAACCGAAGAATTCGCTCTCCATCAGGTTTTCCGGAATGGCCCCGCAGTTCACGGGGACGAACGGCAGGTCGTGGCGCGCCCCCTGTTCGTGGATCAGGCGCGCCGCCAATTCCTTGCCGCTGCCCGACTCGCCACTGATGTATACCGGCGCCTGGCTGCGCGCAAGTTTGTGAATCATATCGCGTGCCTGCTGCATCGCCGGCGAATCGCCGAGCAGCCGGGCGGCTCTGGCGGCGCTCGGAGTCTGCGGCAGCTTTAGCGCCGATTTCACCAGAGTACGCAAAGCCTCCAGCGACACTGGCTTGGACAGATAGTCGAACGCGCCGGCCTTGAGTGCAGCGACCGCGTTCTCGGCGCTGCCATAGGCGGTGATGACCGCGACCGGGAGATCAGCGCAATGCTCGCCGATGTAGCGCACGAGTTCCAGGCCGTCGCCGTCCGGCAGGCGCATGTCGGTCAGGCACAGGTCGAAGCGCCGCGCTTTGAGCAGCGCGCTTGCCTCGGCGACGCTCGCTGCCGGCGCCACCGCCAGCCCCATGCGCAACAGCGTCAGTTCGAGCAATTCGCGGATATCGGCTTCGTCATCGACCACCAAGACCGTGGCGGCCGCCTGCTCGCTTCTGCGTTCGGCACGCTTCATCCCGGCCGCCCCCCGCACAGAATGCGGAAGTCCGCCCCGGCGGCTTCCCCCGGCGGGACAACGTATTCAAGAATGGCGGCGTTGGCCGCGCACATCTCGCGCGCGATGTACAGACCCAGGCCGGTGCCGCCGCTGTAGGTAGTGAAGAACGGCTCGAACAATTGCTGTCGCAGGTGCGTAGGCACCCCCTCACCGTCATCGATCACGTCCAATTCTACCCGATTCGCCCGGCGCCTAACCACCACGCGCACGCTCGCCTCGTGCTGGCGCGAGTGGCGCCAAGCGTTGCGCAGCAGATTCCACAGCACCTGCTGCAAATGCACCCGGTCAAACACGATCTCGCTCGCCTCATGCACTTCCAGCGCGAAGCTTGTCGCGGGGATGCGCTCGTTTTGTCCGAACTCATCGATAAAGGTCGGCAGAAAAACCGCGAGCTGAATAGTCTCGGGATGCACCCGGTCGCGCCGTGTCAGCTCGAGCACGTCGCGCACCATGCGATCGAGGCGTTTGGAGTTGTCCTGGATGATGCGCAGCAGGCGTTCCTGCGAGGGTCCGCGCTGCTCCTCCACCAGCAATTCGCTCGCATGGCTGATCGCCGAAAGCGGATTACGGATCTCGTGCGCAATATTGGCGGTGAGCCTTCCGAGCGCGGCCAGCTTAAGCTGCTGCGCCTGCTCCTGCAGCCGCGACAGGTCCTCGAGGAACACCAGGGAAATGCTGCCGCCCGCGACACCGGCCTCGACAAAGCGCGCGCGCACGAACTTGCCGCTTCCGGATAGCAACAGAGTTTCGACCGCGCCACCCGCGGCGTTGCGCCAGCGCTCCAGCGCGCGCGCAATCTCGGGCGATAAATTCTCGATCTGATCGAGCTCCGGCGCCTGCCATCCGAGCAAGGCCGACACCTGCGGATTATGCTGGCGCACCAGCCCGTTGCCGTCGACCACCAGCACGGCATCCTGCATGTCCTGAATCACCAGTTGGTTGATGCGCAGCTGATTGCTCAGGTCGACCGAGCGTTGCCGCATTACCCGTTCCTGGCGAATGACGCGTTGCGCCAACTGGTTGGTGATCAACGCCGTGGCGAAATAGCCGATGGACAGCAGTCCCGGTTGCACATAATTGGCGGTACTGTGGTCAAACACCAGAATCCAGTAGGTCTGTTCCAGCAAAATGGCGATCGAAGCAAGCGCGGCATAGAACAGTGTGAGCGCACCGCGACTCACCAGAGCCGCCGCCGCAAGCGAAATCAGCAGCATTACACCCAGACCGCTGCGAAAGCCGTTGCTCGCGTTCATCAGCAGCACCGTGGCGACGATGTCAGTGATGACGTGCAGACTCAGCTGGAAATTGAAATAGCGGCGCATCTTTTCCAGCAGCACATGGTAGGCGCCCGCCAGCAGCAGATAGGCGCCGGCGACGTACTCAAACAGCACGAGGTTGTGACTGCCGAAATTGAGATTGTCGCCAAACACCAGCGCCGCGGCGAGGAACGCCCCCGCCAGCAGCGTGCGATAGATGTTGAAATAGCGCAGTGAAACCCAGAACGAGTCTGGTTGCGTATCCGGGGCGAACTGCCAGCTGGCCATGTTAGACCGGCGCTACCCGGTCCGGCGGCGGTGTTCGGCGCAGCAGTAGAACTTGCCCGCCTCGGCTAGGGCCTCGCCATGCGGAAGGTACAGGCCGCAATAATCGCAGTTGACCATCTGTTCGGGCGCGGCCTGCGGCGCGTTCCGGGTTGCACGCTTGCGCCCATAACCCTTCATCAGCCGCCACGCGACGACGATGACAAGAATCAGCGTAAGGAGTTTGCCCAAGATGGGTTCTGGCCAGCCGGCGCAATATGAATTGAACCAGCGCTAGGGCGCGGCCGCAGCAAGCCGCTCGAGCCGGTAGCCATGCTGGTAGACCGCGGTCAGGCTCCATCCGTTTTCGGGCGTGAGCTGAAGCTTGCCCCGAATGCGGCTCACGTGCGTGTCGACGGTACGCGTGTTGATTTCGGCCGACTGCCCCCAGACCGCTTCCAAAATGTGGGCGCGCGACAGCAAACGCCCAACGTTGCGCAGCAGGAACAACGCGAGTTCGTAGTCCTTTTGCGTCATCGTCACCACCGCGCCGTCGAGCGAGACCTGGCGCCTGCTGCAATCCACGCTCAGCCTTCCGTATTCGAGCACGCCTTCGTCCGCGCGCGGACCCGGCCGCGCGCGCCGCGCAAGTGCGTCGATGCGCGCGAGGAGTTCGCGCTTGCCCAGGGGCTTGACCATATAGTCGTCGGCGCCGCCGGACAGGGCATGCACGATGTCCTCCTCCCGCTGGCGCGCGGTGACGAACAGCACTGGCACGGGCTCGGCGATGTTCGCTCTGATCCAGACCAGTACTTCCGCACCCGACATCCCCGGCACTTGCCAGTCAAGCAGGAACATGTCGAAGCTTTCCCGCTGCGCCGCGCGCATCAGGTCTTTGCCCAGCGCGTACGCATGGCAACTGTGGCCTGCGGCCTTCAGCCAGGCGCACACCAGATCCGCCTGATCCTGTTCGTCTTCAAGCAATGCGATGCGCATGATGATCAGTTCATCGGTGATGGTTGACCGTTGATCGTCGATGGTTGCCGCGCGCGTCGGCGCCGACCTTAACCATTACCCCGTACTCCCTTGCCCAGGGTCAGGCTTGACTTCAATGCGAGCCAGGTACTGTTCCAGGCGCGCCACGAGCACGCTTATCGCCGCCGCGTCACGCTGCCGCGCGCTCTCCTCCATCGATGCCCCCAAGCGCGATATCTCGGGAAAGCCATAGCCGCCGCCTGCCCCCTTCATCCCATGCGCCGTGACGCGTATGGCCTCGAAATCGGCGTCCGCCAACGCCGCGCGGACCTTGCCAGCATCGGCGACGCGGTTGGCGAGAAACCGCGGCACCAGCGCGGCGATCTGCGCGTCCACGGAAATTATGAGTTTGTCGGACATACCTTCTCCGCGGCCATTTTAGCAGACGGCCGCGACGTCCAGCCCGGGCATCGCGAAATTTGACGCTGCCGGCGAAAAGTAACATGCTTCGCCGGTCATGAAATTCTCATTCAGAATCGGCGTTTACCTGGTTCTTGCGACCACCATCGCCATGCTGGTAACGATTGGCGGCGCGTATCAGCTGACCGTGACGCAACAGGTGGAGCAGGCCAGAGCCGAGGTCAAGGACCAACGCATCCTCGCCGAGCTAGAGGCGCTGGTCAGGGCCAGGCAGGCGGCGCAATCCGCCACCCTGAGCGAGATCATAAGCGGCTCCGGGGAGGCGCAGCAGCGCCTGCAGGAAGCTGAGGCCGACTGCCGCCGCCACGTTGCGCAGCTCGCGCTGCTCGTCGACGGCGAGCAGCGCCGCCGCGCGGCGGCGCTGGGCGCGGCCGCGATTTCCATGACCGACTTGGAAAAGCAGGCCACAAAGCTGCGCCAGCGGCAAGGCGCCGCCGCGGCAATGGCGTTTATCTCGAGCGACGCCTACCGCAGCAGCGAGCGCGAATTCACACAGCTGGTGGAGGCGATGCGGCAGCAAGAGTACGCGCTGGACAACGCGCACCGGGAACGCAATACCGAACGCGCGCGGCAGCTCGGACAGCTCACGCTCTGGAGCGGGCTGTTGGCGCTCGCATTGGCGCTTTTCGCCGCCGCCGCACTCTATCGCCAGCGCGAGGAACGGCGGCAGGCCGAGGCGCGCCAGCATGAACGGGAAGAGCAATACCGCCTGGTCACGGGCTCGGTTCCGGCGATGATCGGCTACATCGACAAGCGCCACCGCGTGCTGTTCCACAATCGCGCCGTCGAGAAGTGGCTGGGTTTGCCGGCCGAGCGCATCGACAACCACCATCTGTCCGAGATTCTGGGCAGCGAGATGTACCTGGCCATTCAGCCCGAGGTCGAGCGCGCGCTGCAGGGAGAACGGGTCGAGATCGAGCGCAAGCACTACGCATGGAATGGAAGCCAGCTCTATCTTGTCGACACCTTCATTCCCGATCGGGACGAGGCCGGTCGCGTCAGGGGCATTTTCGCGCTGATCATCAACATCACCGAGCGCAAAGTCGTCGAGCAGGCACTGCGCGAGAGCGAGGAGCGCTGGAAGTTCGCCCTGGAGGGCGCCGGCGACGGGGTATGGGACCGGAACGTCCAGACCGACGAGGTCCAGTATTCGAAACGCTACAAGGAAATTCTCGGCTACGCCGAGGGCGAATTCGGAAACCGGCGCGACGAATGGGAAAGGCGCATACACCCGGACGACCGGGAGCGCGTGATGGCGGATCTGCAGGCGTATCTGGACGGCAAGCTTCCGGCCTACTCCACAGAATTCCGCATGGTGTGCAAGGACGGCAGCTGCAAATGGATACTTGCACGCGGCATGGTGGTGAGCCGCGATGCCGGCGGCAAGCCGCTGCGCATGATCGGCACGCACACCGACATCAGCGCGCGCGTACGCCAGCAGGAGGAAATCACCCGCGCCAACGAGCGCCTCGATCTGGCGCTGCAGGGGTCGAGACTGGCGATCTGGGATGCCGATATCAGCGGCGGTAAAATCTACCTCAGCGAGGGCTGGGCCGAGATCCTGGGTGATTCCCCGCGCGAAACCCTCACCGATCCCCAGACCCTTTACGCGCTGGCGCATCCGGACGATCGCGAGCGCATCGCAGGAGTGTTCATCGGCGCGCTCAAAGGCGCGCTCCCGGAATACCGCGTCGAGCATCGCGTCAGGACGCGCAACGGCGAATGGAAATGGATCCTCAGCCACGGCCAGGTGGTGAGCCGGGACGCCGCCGGCCGTGCCCTGCGCATGACGGGAACCAATGCCGATATCTCGGCGCGCAAAGAAATCGAGCGCATGAAGAATGAATTCATTGCCGTAGTCGGCCACGAACTGCGCACGCCGCTTTCCTCGATCGTCGGCTCGCTCGGCTTGCTCGTCAGGACAAAAGACCTGCGCGAGGACATCCAGACGCTGATCCACGTCGCCAGGGACAACTCGCAGCGCCTGGTGCGCCTGGTCAATGACATCCTCGACGTGGAAAAACTCAATTCCGGGGAGTTCCAGATCCAGCTCGAGCCGGTGAATCTCGAGACCTTGATCGACACCGCCATCCAGGCCAACCGGGGCTACGCCGACCAGTACGGCGTCACACTGATACGCTCGCAAAGCGAGGGGCCGGCTTGGGTGGACGCGAGCTTTGACCGGCTGATGCAGGTGATGGCCAATCTTCTGTCCAACGCGGCTAAGTTCTCCCCGCGCGGCGCGCACGTGGAGATACGCCTGCAGCGCATGCGCGGCGCTTTTCGCGTCAGCATCATCGACCCCGGTCCTGGCATTCCTGAGGAATTCAAGCCGCGCGTCTTCGACCGCTTTGCCCAGGCCGACAGTTCGGCCTCGCGCCAGAGGGCTGGCACGGGCCTGGGCCTGGCGATCTGCAAGCTGATCATCGACAAGCTGGGCGGGAAGATCGATTTTGTAAGCATGCCCGGCACGGGCGCGACGTTTTATTTTGAGCTGCAAGCCAACGCGCAAATGGCGCAGCAGGACAGGCAGGACCGCGGCGTGACGAGAATATGAGGCGCCCGCTGAAGAGAATCATGCTGGTGGAGGATGATCCGGATATCCTGCTGATTGCCCGCCTTAGCCTGGAGATCGGCGGCTACGACGTGCAGGTGTGCGCGAGCGGCGCCGGAGCCGTGCAATCCGCGGCGTCGTATGGCCCTGACTTGATATTGCTCGACGTGATGATGCCGGGCATGGACGGGCTTGCCACCATGGACGCCCTGCGCAAACTGCCCGAGACAGCCGCGACCCCGATGGTATTTTTCACCGCCAATACGCAGGATGATCTGCGGCAGGATCTGCTGCGCCGCGGCGCGCTCGGTGTGATCACCAAACCCTTCGAGCCGAACGCGCTGGTAGAGCAAGTCAACGCCCTGTGGCAGCGCTTCAGTTCCGGCGCCTAGTCTCCCCGCTGCCGCAAGCCCGAATCCGGGCGGCCACCATGCCCCCCGGCGTAGGCCTGCACCCGCTCTACCAGGAGGGCGGGCTCGAAGGGCTTGGCGATCACCCCGCACGCACCTGAGCGCAGATATTCATCGCCTTCCTCGTTCCTGGCGGTGAGGAAGACCACCGGAAGCGCTGCGCTTTCGGGCCGCGCGCGCAGCGCACGCAAAACGCTGAAGCCATCCATTTCCGGCATCATCACGTCTAGTAGTACCAGGTCCGGCGCGAATTCCCCGATACGGCGCAAACCTTCGGCGCCGGAACTGCATGGCAGCACCTCGAAAC
>DATKUQ010000257.1:0-2274 GCA_035530495.1 Burkholderiales bacterium | reverse complement strand
ACTGTTCGACGACGGCCGCAGCATGGTCTATGGCAACATGGGTGGCGACGGCCAGCCGCAGAGCCAGAGCGCGGTGTTCACGCGCTATGCCTCATTCGGCATGAATCCGCAGGAGGCGGTGAGCGCGCCGCGCTGGCTCCTAGGCCGAACCTGGGGGCAGACCAGCGACAGCCTGAAGCTGGAAGCCCGTTTTCCCGCCGAAGTAGTAGACCAGCTCAGGCGTTACGGCCACGAGGTCGAAGTGCTGCAGGCCTGGGACGAAACCATGGGGCATGCCGGCGCGATCGTGCGCCATGCCAACGGCGTGCTCGAAGGCGGCGCCGACCCGCGTTCCGACGGCGCAGTCGCGGCTTTCTGACCCAGTCGGGCGCTTCGCCTACCTCTGCGACCGGACACAGGGGGAACGCCTCAGCGCACGGACCAGTCCACCATGCCGGAGTAGGCGGTGCCCAGCACCACCAGTCCGAAAGCGATGCGGTACCAGGCGAACGGTGTGAAATCGTGGTGCGAGATATAACGTAATAACCAGCGCACGCACAGGAATGCGGAGACGAAGGCTGCGATGAAGCCAACTGCCCACATGCCCAAGTCGTTGGACGAGAGCAGCGCGCGTTCCTTGAAGAGTTCGTAGCCGGAGGCGGCAAACAGCGTCGGGATGGCGAGGAAAAACGAAAACTCGGTCGCCGCCTTGCGCGACAAGCCGAACAGCAAGCCGCCGATAATCGTGGCGCCCGAACGCGAAGTTCCCGGAATCAGCGCGAATGCCTGGGCGAAGCCCACTTTCAGCGCGTCGGTCCAGCGCATGTCCTCCACCTCGTGGACACGTATCGTGTGCTGGCGCCGTTCCGCCCACAGTATAACCAAGGCGCCGATAATGAAAGCCAGCGCCACCGGCACCGGCTGGAACAGGCGCGCCTGGATCGCCTTCGCGAACGCCAAGCCCAGCACCGCAGCCGGCATGAATGCAATGGCGAGGTTAAGGGCGAAACGCTGCGCCTCACGCTCCGAGCCCAGGCCGGAGATCACCTTGCCGATCTTTGCCCGATATTCCCAGCACACCGCCAGAATTGCGCCGCACTGGATCACGATCTCGAATACCTTCCCCTTTTCGTCGTTGAAATGGAGCAGGTCGCCGGCGAGGATGAGATGGCCGGTGCTCGACACCGGGAGGAACTCGGTCAGGCCTTCGACCACGCCGAGTATCAGCGCTTTGATGAGTATGACGTGATCCATGGCGCGCATTGTAAGCGCTGGCGGCGGCCCGCAGCCGTCACCGCAGCAAAAATTTCCACGCGCCGGCGCCTGGCCTGCCTACAAAAAACGGCGCATGACCGCGCCGTTTTTCATCTACGAAGGACACGTTCAGGCTTTGGAATAGATCTGCGCGCCTTTCTTTACGAACTCTACCGCTTTCTGTTCCATACCCTTCTCCAGTGCCGCCTGCTCGTCCACGCCCTGCGCCGCGGCGTAGTCGCGCACGTCCTGGGTGATTTTCATCGAACAGAAGTGCGGACCGCACATGGAGCAAAAATGCGCCACCTTGGCGCTGTCGCGCGGCAGGGTCTCGTCGTGGAACTCGCGCGCCTTGTCCGGATCGAGCCCGAGGTTGAACTGATCCTCCCAGCGGAATTCGAAGCGCGCCTTGGACAGCGCGTTGTCGCGGATCTGCGCGCCCGGATGCCCCTTGGCGAGGTCGGCCGCGTGCGCCGCGATCTTGTAGGTGATGATGCCGTCCTTGACGTCGGCCTTGTTCGGCAGGCCCAGGTGTTCCTTCGGCGTGACGTAGCACAGCATGGCCGTGCCGTACCAGCCTATCATCGCCGCGCCTATGCCCGAGGTGATGTGGTCATAGCCCGGCGCGATGTCGGTGGTCAGCGGCCCCAGGGTGTAGAACGGCGCGTCCTTGCAGTCGCGCAGCTGCAGGTCCATGTTCTCCTTGATCATGTGCATCGGCACGTGGCCCGGGCCTTCGATCATGACCTGCACGTCGTGCTTCCAGGCGATGTCGGTCAGCTCGCCCAGCGTCTTCAGTTCGCCCAGCTGCGCCTCGTCGTTGGCGTCGTAGATCGAGCCCGGGCGCAGGCCGTCGCCCAGCGAAAACGCGACGTCGTAGGCCTTCATGATGTCGCAGATGTCTTCGAAGTGCGTATAGAGGAAGCTCTCCTTGTGGTGCGCCAGGCACCACTTGGCCATGATCGAGCCGCCGCGGCTTACGATCCCGGTCATGCGCTTCGCGGTCAGCGGCACATAGCGCAGCAGCACCCCGGCGTGGAT
>DATKUQ010000256.1:0-3627 GCA_035530495.1 Burkholderiales bacterium | reverse complement strand
CACTTTAATGTAATGATATATGTATTTGATTATATGTTTATCTCTATTTTCCTATATTGTGCTAAAGCCTGTCCGCAAGCCGCGCCAAACAAAAATAGGCGTTTGACCTGAGACAAGCCGTGCAAGGGAAAACCATGGGATCATCCACACAGATGTTTGGGGGCTCTCCTGCCCGCGAAAAACATCTGCCAGGAAGTATTTCGGCCCGGTGGCGACCAGTGCGTCCCGGGTCCTTTCTTTTTTAGGCGCCCGCGCAAGGCCATGAGCAAACCATTCTTCAAAATCGCCGTGCTGCAGGGTGACGGCATCGGTTCCGAGGTAATGGCTGTCTGCATCGACGTGCTGGAACGCCTTCTGGCAGACCAGCCGCGCTTCGTCCTCAGCTACCTTCACTGTCCGGGCGGCGCGCAGCACTATGCGGACACCGGCGTCGCGCTGCCCGACAGCACGCTGCGCGCCTGCGAGGATGCGGATGCGGTCCTTTTCGGCGCGATGGGACTGCCCCACATCCGCTACCCGGACGGTACTGAAGTAAATCCGCAACTCGATCTGCGCAAGCAATTCGATCTGTACGCCGGAGTCCGTCCCATACGCGCCATCCCCGGCGTGCCTTCGGTGCTGGCCGACCCGCGCGCCGCGCAGATAGACTTCGTGCTGGTCCGCGAACAGTCGGAAGGCTTGTTTTATGGCCGCCTGTACCCGGACAGACAGCCGAAAGCCACCAACGACGAAGCCTTCGATCTCGGGCGCGTATCGCGCAAAGCTTCCGAACGGCTGTTCGATTTCGCCTTTAAGCTGGCACGCCGGCGGCGCGCCGCGAATCCGGCGAAGGGGCAGGTCAGCTGCGTGGACAAGGCCAATGTACTGAGCAGCATGGCCTTCTTCCACAAGATCTTTTGGGAGCGCGCCCGGCTCAATCCGGATATCAGCGCAAACCACTGCTACGTCGACGCGATGGCCCTGAACCTGGTGAAGCGGCCCTGGGATTACGACGTCATTCCCACCGAAAACCAGTTTGGCGACATTCTTTCGGACCTGGCCGCAGGATTGATCGGTGGCCTGGGCATGGCGCCGTCCGCCGACGTCGGCGACAAGCATGGGCTGTTTCAGCCCAGTCACGGCAGCGCGCCGGATATTGCCGGACAGGGCAAGGCGAATCCGACGGCCATGATACTTTCCGCGGGCCTGATGCTCGAGTGGCTGGGTGAAACGCATGGCCTGCCCGAGGCCGCTACGGAGGCGGCCCGCCTCAGGCAGGCGGTCGACGCGGCCTTCGCCTCGAATACAATTCAAT
Organism: Burkholderiales bacterium; assembly: GCA_035530495.1. Classification (GTDB taxonomy): domain Bacteria; phylum Pseudomonadota; class Gammaproteobacteria; order Burkholderiales; family SG8-39; genus 2-12-FULL-64-23. The sequence goes on along the minus strand of DATKUQ010000256.1, from coordinate 2,333 downwards.
CAATGGAGTTGGGCGGCAAGGACGGCACGCAAGCAATCGGCGCGGCCATCACGGCCGCCCTCGCCCCACGGCGAGCCTCGGCATGAAGGGGGCGAAGCCGGTCAGTCCGTCGAGCATGCAGGCGAAAAGCCTATGCCCCTGAAGCGTAATACTCGTCAATTGTCGGCGTAGCGCCGACGATGCGCCTCCAGCAATTTCCACCGCACGACCGGAATATCGGCTATGGTTTTCAGCGGGAAGCGGTAGGCCTCCGATAATTCGAGAAATCGAAGCTGCGCGCCTTTCGACTCGTCCCGGGAAATTGCCGTGGCGCCGACGTATCTGTTGGTGATGAGACGTTCCTCGTACCCGGACCGCGCGGTCAGCAAGGCTGCGCCCGAGCGCAGCACCAACAGATCTTCGGCCGGAGGCGGAATAACCCTGTCTTTTTCGAAAACAGCCGACTCGACCGAGCGAATCAGCCGGCTGAGCGTCACGCAGGACACGCCATCCGCGAACAGCCAGTTGCCCCTCAGAAAATCGAGCTTTTCACGCGTTTGAACCAGATTCAGGCGCATCTCTCCGCGGCTGACAAAATCGAGGTACAGGTCCCGAGGCAAGCGCAGCGCCTGCACGAAGCCGACCGCGCGGCACGTTTCGTTAGCCGTCTTCTCAAGCAGCGCAGGCGTCTCGCCCAGAAATGAACCGGCAGTGACCAGGCTTCTGCTGCGGTGGCCCGTACGCAGCAATTCCGCCGATCCGCTGAGGATAAGGTAGACGGCATCGATCGGCGCCTGTTCCTTGAACAGGAGCACTTCCGGATTGAATACGAGAATCTTGCCGTTCAGCAGGTGACGAATGCGATGCAAGGGCGCGTCGGGAAAGTAGCTGCGCAGGTACTCAAACGCCCGGCGGCGCAGCACGTCCGAGGTACCTTCGATAAGCACGTCCACGGTTCCAAAAGGCGCGCCCGATCCAATAGCGCGCTCATCCTCGGTCAGCCGCCGCGCCGTGTGCGCAAGTATCAGCTTGCCCGAGCTGTCCTCGCGGAAATCCTGTGCCACGCCGTGTATCATGCCGCCGCCGATATCGATCTTCTTGACATTGGCTCTGAGCGCGTAGGCATTCGCAGTCCTGTCGAAAAGCGTCTGGCTGACGCCGGCCGCCGCGCTTTCAGGTGCGATCATGTTGCGCAGAACGTCGAGCGATACGATATCCGCGAGGTGGGCATAGCTGCGATAGCCGCCCTCCCACAGCACGCGGAAATAAAAGATCGTCGTCTCGACCGGATGCGGCGAGAGGATGGGCCTGACCTCCAGCCCTTCTATATCGTTCCATTCGTCCGGCACCAGATCGTGCACGTCGAACAGCCGGCCGAATTCGGCTTCCTGGATGCGCATCACCATCGACAGCTTCTTGATGACCGATTCACGCACCATGGGAACCGCATAGTAGGCGATGCGACGGTCTCCACGGAACAGGGTCGTCAACCCGGCCAGGTGATCGTCATGGCAGTGAGTGTGGAAAATGCCGTCGATTTCGTTGACGCTGATCCCCAGCGCAGTCAACGCATAATCGATATTCGGGCCGGCGTCCACCAGATACACGCGCCCCTGGTACAGGAGGATGCTGCCCATCGTGGGCCGGTTCATGTCCCAGCCGTCGCCGTCCCCGGTGTGCACGACCGAAAAATAGTCAGTGGTAAGCAAATGCCTGTCGAGCGTGTAGGGACACTCGTACACTTCGCCCGGCGCGAGATTGAGGTCGACTTCCACCCGCTCGCCCTGGTAGGCCAATTCGAATACGTTGGTGCGCAGCCTTCGAATGGTGACGCCATTGCGGATTTCGACCGTTTCGCGCCCCACGAAGAGCGGCTCCACAAGTTCCTCGGTGGGCATGATCCGCCCGAACGCGAACGCGAGTTTCATGCGCATGAGTTCGTCCGCCTGCGCCGGCGCGACATCGGCCTTGATCAATTCTTCGCGCGAGGCGAGGCCGTAGTTTCCGCAGAACAGGTACGCCATCTGCGCCGCGACCTGGGCGTGCGAGCCGATGAGCAGCGGCCGCAGGCCGGTGTTGCACGGATGATCCGGGACGATCAGGCCCTGCTTGTACAGCATCTGCAGAACCGGAAACTCCGAACGGCTGCAAGCGCGGCCGTTTTGGATCGCCAGGTCCGAGAGCAGGATGGCGTTGGGTCCGGTTTCGCATTCGACGCCGTTCACTTCGGTGGAAACGATCAGGCCACGTCGGAGCAGATGTTTGACCGAATCAACCGGGCACCCGCACAGTATGCGTAGGTCGGCGGCCGGCACCTCGACCCAGAACATGCCGGTGCTGACCGCAATCTTCCT
>DATKUQ010000255.1:0-22855 GCA_035530495.1 Burkholderiales bacterium | reverse complement strand
GGCACGGGTTTGACCTCTGCCTTGGGGGCGGGCAGCGTATTCCACAATTCGACCGCTACCGCCTCCGGCTCATGGCTTTGCCAGTGCACGCCGAAGAACAGGAACACCGCCAACAGCAAGTGCACCAGCACCGCGAGAACTACGGAGGGTACCTTGCCGGGTTCCTCGTACGCAAAAGCGCCGGCCGCCGCGCTCATCGGGCCGCAGGCTTCACCAGCAGGCCGACTTTGAGCACATGCTGCTTTTGCAACTCGTCCATTACCTTGAGAACCTCTTCATAGCGCACGCTCTTGTCCGCGGCGATCACCACCGCTTGATCCGGATGGGTTTTTTGCTTTTCCTGTAACGCGGAGACCAGTTCGGCAGTTGACACCGCGTGTTCGCTCGAGCCGGTCTTGCTGCGCTCGCGCAACAGCAGCGATGCGTCGGCCTTGATCACCACCTCCAGCGGAAACTCGGGCGGATGCGCGGATTTGCCCAGAGTAGGCAGGTCGACCACTCCCGGGTTGACCAGCGGCGCGGTGATCATGAATATCACCAACAGCACCAGCATCACGTCGATATAGGGCACGACGTTGATCTCGCTCATGGCACGGCGCTGGCGTGGCATCGCTCGCGTCCCTATTTGCCCGCGCCGGACTGGCGCTGCAGGATGTTGGAAAACTCCTCGATGAAACTCTCGAAGCGGATGGCGAGGCGGTCGATGTCGTGCGTGTATCGGTTATAGGCAATCACCGCGGGAATCGCCGCGAACAGGCCGATGGCGGTGGAAACCAGCGCCTCGGCGATTCCGGGCGCAACGTGCGCGAGCGTCGCCTGGCTGACATTGGCAAGAGCACGAAACGAATTCATGATGCCCCACACCGTGCCGAACAGACCGACGTAGGGGCTGACCGAACCGACCGAGGCGAGAAAGGACAGGTGGCGCTCCAGATTGTCCATCTCGCGCTGATAGGTGGCGCGCATGGCGCGGCGCGCGCCCTCCACCGGGATACTCGGGTCGGCGCCGCGCTGCGCGCGCAGTTTGGCGAATTCGCGGAAGCCCGCCTCGAATATGCGCTCGAGCGCGCCGGCGTGGTGACGGTCGTTCACCGCGCTCTGGTACAGGCCGTTGAGGTCGCCGCCGCTCCAGAAGTCGCGTTCGAACTTCTCCGTCTGAATCCTCGCCTGCCGGATCGCGAACAGCTTGCGGAAAATGAACAGCCAGCTCATGAACGAGACCAGCAGCAACAGCGCCATCACCAGCTGCACCGGCACGCTGGCGTTGGTGACCAGAGAAATTATCGACATATCCTCGCTTATGTTCATTTTGTCATCGGCTCGCGCAGTAACTGAAAAAAGGGGGTTGCCCCCCTTTTTCTAAGCCCCCGGAATGGGGATATCCCTCAAAAATTGAGGCATGGCGGTCGGCCTGAAATTCCGCCGGCTCAGGCAGGCCACACGAACCTCGGCGCGCGCCAGCACCTGCGTGCCGCAGCGCGCTTCCTGGACCAGATCAACGTAGACACGCGCAAGCTTCAGCGGTTCAACCGTGACCTCGAGCAGGTCATCGAGGCGCGCCGGGCGGAGAAAATCGAGCAGCGCCCGCCGCACCACGAAAATCAGACCTTCTTCCTGCGCCAGTTTATCCTGATTCAGGCCGCAACTGCGCAGCCATTCGGTGCGCGCACGCTCGAAGAATTTCAGGTAATTGGCGTAATAGACAACACCCCCTGTGTCGGTGTCCTCATAGTAGACGCGCACCGGCCAGAAAAAGCCTTGCGCAGTCCCGGTCTCAGGATTCACCCGGACCATTCCACAAATCGCCGTCCGTGCCCGTGTTCGGCAGAGCCAGGCCGAAATGGCGATAAGCCGATACCGTGGCGACGCGCCCGCGCGGCGTGCGCTGCAGATAACCCTGCATGATCAGAAAAGGTTCGATCACATCCTCGATGGTGTCGCGCTCTTCGCCGATGGCATGGGCAAGGTTGTCCACGCCTACCGGTCCGCCGGCGAATTTTTCGATCACGGCCAGCAGCAGTTTGCGGTCCATCAGGTCCAGGCCGAGTACGTCCACGTCGAGCATGCGCAGCGCCGCGTCGGCAACCTCGCGGCTCACGCCGCTTCTCGCCCTGACCTCGGCGTAGTCGCGCACCCGCCGCAGCAGCCGGTTGGCGATGCGCGGCGTGCCACGCGAGCGCCGCGCGATTTCCAGCGAACCGTCGGAGGCAACTTCGACCTTGAGCAGCCCGGCCGAGCGGCTCACGATCTGTTGCAACTCCGGCGCACTGTAGAACTCCAGACGCGCGACAATGCCGAATCGGTCTCGCAGCGGGTTGGTGAGCATGCCGGCGCGGGTGGTGGCGCCGACCAAGGTGAACGGCGGCAAGTCGAGCTTGACCGAGCGCGCCGCCGGGCCCTCGCCGATCATGATGTCGAGCTGGAAATCTTCCAGTGCCGGATACAGGATTTCCTCCACCACCGGCGACAGGCGGTGGATCTCGTCGATGAACAGCACGTCGTTCGGTTCGAGATTGGTGAGCAGTGCGGCAAGATCGCCCGGACGTTCCAGCACCGGTCCCGATGTGTGGCGCAGGTTGACCCCCATCTCGCGCGCGATGATGTGCGCCAGGGTCGTTTTTCCCAGCCCCGGCGGGCCGAACAGCAGCACGTGGTCGAGCGACTCTTTGCGCGCGCGCGCCGCCTCGATGAATATCGCGAGCTGGCCGCGGATTTTTTCCTGGCCGACATACTCGGACAAAGCCTTGGGCCGCAGCGCGCGCTCGAGCGCCTCTTCCTGCGGCGAGGCGGGGTCGGCGGCGATCAGTCGGTCGATTTCGATGGCCATGCGCTATTTTAACCGCGGACACGGCGTCGTTATTGCGATCATGCGTTCCCGTTCATTTCGTTTCAGCGCGCGGGCGGGCGCTCCGGGTGCGTGGACTGTGAGGCGTCCGCAAAAAAAACGACGTAATGCGTGGTGTGGCCCGCCGTATCGCGGATCGCCGAAATGCTCCGCCACTCGCGGTAGATGCTGGCGTCTTTGCGCCGGCACCAGGAGGTGCCGGTCCAGTAACCCTGACGCTTCAATGTGTCGCGGATATCGTCGTAGAACTCAGGCGGTTGAAGTGCGGTGTGAAACTCGCTTTCGGGCTTCCCGCACACATCCTCCTCGCCGTAGCCCGTGAGCGTCGTGAATGCCCGATTGACCGAGATTATTGTTCCGTCGGCGCCGACGATCATCATTGCCTCGGCCATGTTCTCGAATACGTCCGCCTGGACGGCGAGCTTCTTGTCGCGCTGGCGCAACTCGGTGATATCGGTCGAAACGATCACGACCCGTGCGGCGCCCGCGTGCGAAAAAGATTTGGCGATGGCCTGAAACTCGTGCGCCAGGCCATCCGCAGCAGTCAGCCCGTAGAGAAACTTCTGCGGTTCCCCCGACTGGACCGCCTTCTGCAGCAGCGCGCGGGTTGCTTCCCGGTCCTCCGGACGCAGATGAGCCAGGGCGTCGGCGCCGATTTCCAGCCCCGCCTCGGGGAGCAGGCGCTTATAGGAGGGGCTCGCGTACACCCAGCGCCCTTCGGCGTCCAGCATCGCGATCAGGTCTCCCGCATTCTCGGTGATGATGCGGTAGTGCTCTTCGCTCTGGCGCAGCGTCTCGCGCATGTCGCGCAACTTGCGACTCTGCGTGAACGCGATATTGCCAAGGCCGATGACATAGGCGAATAAGCCTGTCAGGCACAGCGCGGCGGCCGCGGGATCGGTCTGCGGCGACACTTTGAATCCGGCGACGAGACCCCACGCAAGCGCGCCGAAAGCGAACGCGAGCAACGCGCCCAGGGCTCCGCGCCAGCCGCGGTTGATCGCGTTATTGAGTGCGGTCCCCAGAAAGACAGGTAACGCGATCCAGGTGGGGAACCCTAGCGCTGATATCCAGATCCCGAGCAGCAGGCAGTCGAGCAGCAGATTGGCATGCTCGGCTTTGAGCGAGTCCGGGGCTGTGCGCGCGCGCCAAAACAGCAAGTGCGGATAGACGAGGAACTGCAGCGCGAGTAGCACCCACGCGATCGCGCCGTAGTCCCGCCCCCAAATCTGCACGCCGATAGCGATAAACAACGCGGCGAAAGCAGTCGCCCGTATCTGGTAAAAGAGGCGGACAAATCGGTGGTACTGCTGGGTCACGTTCAGCCCCTGGCCAGCGACTTGAGCGCCTGGCGGATTCCATCGGAAACGCTCAGACCTTCGGGCAATTGCTTCAGCGCATAGCGCGCCTCTTTCTCGTTGTAGCCGAGCGCGAGCAGCGCATTGAGCACGTCGCCCGAGGCGGGCGCGGCCCGGTTGACGGCCGCGCCGGTCGCGAGTTCGGCGCCGAGTTTGTCTTTCAACTCGAGCAGCAGGCGCTCCGCAGTCTTCTTGCCGATGCCGGGAACCTTGGTCAGCCGCCCGGCTTCCTGCTCCGCCACTGCCTGCGCCAGATCGGCAACGCTCATGCCGGACAGCAGAGACAAGGCGGTGCGCGCACCGACACCGCTGATTTTCAGCAACTGGCGAAACGCCTTGCGCTCGGACTCGCTGGCAAAACCGAACAGCAAATGCGCATCTTCGCGCACGACCAGATGGGTGTACAGCGTCAGGCGCTCGCCCACGCCGGGCAGGTTGTAAAAGGTGCTCATGGGCACGTCAATTTCGTAGCCCACGCCCTGCACTTCCAGCGTGACCTGCGGCGGCGTCTTTTCCAGCAACACGCCGCTCAAGCGTCCTATCATATGAGCCGCCCCTTCTTCACGCGGTAACCCGCCGTCGCGATTGCGCCCAGGCCCTGCCCGCCGTGCGCGTGACAGATGGCGCAGGCGAGCGCGTCGGCCGCATCCGTGCCGGGATTTCCCGCCAGGCCTAGTAGGCGCCGCACCATCTCCTGCACCTGGTCCTTTTTCGCGTGGCCGTTGCCCACTACCGCCTGCTTTACCTGCAGCGCAGTATATTCGGCCACCGGCAGACTCTCCAGCACGGCGGCGCAAATGGCCGTTCCGCGCGCCTGGCCAAGCAGCAGCGTGGACTGCGGATTGACGTTGACGAACACCTTTTCGACCGCCACCTGCTGCGGCTGATGTTGCTGGATCACTTCGCGCAGGCCCTCCAGTATGGTCTTGAGCCTGCCGGGCAGATCCGTTTCCAGCGCCTTGATGCAACCGCTGGTGACATAGGCGAGTTTGCCGCCGTTCCTGCGGATAACGCCAAATCCAGTTACGCGCAGGCCGGGGTCGATGCCGAGTATGGTTATCGTGGCGTCCGCCATCGGCGGATTATAGCCTTGTGCGACCAGCCTATTCGTCGATCATCGCGGTGGTATAAACGTCCTGCACGTCGTCGAGCGACTCCAGCGCATCGAGCAGCTTTTGCATGCGCAGCGCATCGTCGCCGCCGATCACGGTTTCGCTCAGCGGTTTCATCGTGATTTCCGCCAGCTCGGGTTTGAGCCCCGCCTTCTCCAGACCCTGCTTCACCGCCGAAAAATCGCCGAAAGCGCAGATCACCTCGACCGAGCCGTCTTCGTTGGTGAGCACGTCCTCCGCACCCGCCTCCAGCGCCGCTTCCATTACCCTGTCTTCGCTGGTGCCGGGGGCGAATACGAATTGGCCGCAGTGCTTGAACATGAAACCCACCGAACCGTCGGTGCCGAGGTTGCCGCCGTTCTTGACAAAGGCGTGGCGCACCTCGGCCACGGTGCGCGTGCGATTGTCGGTGAGACAGTCGACCATCACAGCCGCGCCGCCGATACCGTAGCCTTCGTAGCGCACCTCCTCGTAGTTGGCGCCCTCGAGCGCGCCGGCGCCGCGCTTGGCGGCATTCTCGATGTTGTCCTTGGACATGTTCACGTCGCGCGCCTTTTCCATCGCCAGGCGCAGGCGCGGGTTCATGTTGGGGTCGGCGCCGCCCATGCGCGCCGCCACGGTGATCTCTCGGATCAGGCGGGTGAAAACCTTGCCCTTCTTGGCATCCGTGACCGCTTTTTTATGCTTGATATTGGCCCACTTGGAATGTCCCGCCATGATCGCCGCCTCGATTGCCTTCGCAAATGAATCATTTTAACATCGCGCCCGCGCAGGCGGCCTCCGATAAACGGCGATTTCGCGCATTTGCCGCTGGCCTGCGTCGTCGACGTCACGGGTGCTGTCGCGTGCGCTCGGCGACGGCCATTTTTTCGGCTGGATCGGCTTGGACGAGCGCATGACGCTGCTGCAAATCGCAGGGCCGGTAGGGGTGTTGAGCGGCGTTTTGCTGGTTACAATGCGAACCGGACCGCAATACCCGATCACTAGCCAACCGGCAATTAGGAGACGAACATGGATTTCGGCATCAAGGGCAGGACGGCGATCGTATGCGCATCGAGCAAGGGCCTCGGGCGGGGTTGCGCCTTTTCCTTGGCACGCGAGGGGGTGAACCTCGTCATTACCGCCCGCGGCAAGGAGGCATTGGAGAAAACCGCCGAAGAAATCCGCGGCGCCACAGGGGTGAAAGTCATCACGGTCGCCGGCGACATCACCACCGAGGCGGGCCGCGCCATGGTGCTCGCCGCCTGCCCAGATCCGGATATCCTCGTCAACAACGCCGGCGGGCCGCCGCCGGGGGATTTCCGCAACTGGACCCGGGACACCTGGATCGCGGCGCTGGACGCCAACATGCTCACCCCGATCGAGCTGATCAAGGCCACGGTGGACGGCATGATCGCGCGCAAGTTCGGTCGCATCGTCAACATCACCTCCAGCTCGGTGAAGGCGCCGATCGAGGTGCTCGGCCTTTCCAACGGCGCGCGCTCCGGGCTCACCGGCTTCGTCGCCGGCATCGCGCGCAAGACCGTGGCGCACAATGTCACCATCAACAATCTGCTGCCGGGCTCGTTCGACACCGACCGCATCCGCACCACTTTGGCCGCCCAGGCCAAGGCCAGCGGCGTCGACATCGAAGTGATACGCAAGGAGCGCATGGCCAAGTGCCCCGCGGGCCGCTTCGGCGACCCCGCCGAGTTCGGCGACGCCTGCGCCTACCTGTGCAGCGCGCAAGCCAGCTATGTCACCGGTCAGAATTTCCTCATCGACGGCGGTTCCTATCCGGGCACCTACTGATTGATCGTACTTGGGCGCCGCCCCGGTCTTGCCGACGCGGCCCCTGCCGCGGGCCCAGGGTTTTGCGCTAAAATCAATTTATCCACCGCCCGCTCGGGCGCGCTTTTACCTTTCACGTGGAGAACCCTATGAACGCCCCCAAAGACGCCCGCATGGCGCAACTCGAATTAAAGGACCCAAAACTCTTCCGCCAGCAGTGCTACATCGACGGAGCCTGGCTGGATGCGGACGACAAATCGACCCTGACGGTGAACAATCCCGCCGACGGCGCGCAGCTTGGCACCGTGCCCAAAATGGGCGTGGCGGAGACGCGCCGGGCGATAGAAGCCGCCAACGCGGCTTTTCCAGCCTGGCGCGCCAGGACCGCCAAGGAACGTTCGGTGATCCTGCGCCGCTGGTTCGAACTGATGATGGCCAACCAGGAAGACCTGGCGCAGCTGATGACCGCCGAGCAGGGCAAGCCGCTGGCCGAGTCGCGCGGCGAAATCGCCTACGCCGCCTCCTTCATCGAGTGGTTCGCCGAGGAAGGCAAGCGCATCTACGGCGACACCATTCCGCAGCACCAGGCGGACAAGCGCATCGTGGTGCTGAAAGAGCCGATCGGCGTGTGCGTCGCGATCACGCCGTGGAATTTTCCCTCCGCCATGATCACGCGCAAGGCCGGTCCGGCGCTCGCCTCCGGCTGCACCATGGTGGTCAAACCCGCCAGCGCCACGCCCTATTCGGCGCTGGCCATGGCCGAGCTCGCCGAGCGCGCGGGCGTGCCCAAGGGCGTGCTGTCCGTAGTAACCGGCTCGGCCGGCGCGATCGGCGGGGAGATGAGCACCAACCCCCTGGTGCGCAAACTCACTTTCACCGGCTCCACCGAAATCGGCAAGAAGCTGATGGTGCAATGCGCGGGCACGGTGAAAAAGACCTCGATGGAACTGGGCGGCAACGCGCCGTTCATCGTCTTCGACGACGCCGACCTGGACGCGGCCGTGGACGGCGCGATGGTCTCCAAGTACCGCAACAACGGCCAGACCTGCGTCTGCGCCAACCGCCTCCTGGTGCAGGACAAGGTCTATGACGATTTCGCGGCCAAGCTGGCGGCGAAAGTCAACGCGCTGCAGGTCGGCGACGGCAGGCAGGCAGGCGTGACCACCGGCCCGCTGATCAACGCGGACGCGGTGGCCAAGGTCGAGGAGCACATCGCCGATGCCCTAGCCAAAGGGGCGAAGGTCCTCACCGGCGGCAAACGCCATGCGCTCGGGGGGCTGTTCTTCGAGCCCACGGTTCTCGCCAACGTCACCCCCAGCATGCAGGTGACGCGCGAGGAAACCTTCGGCCCAGTGGCACCGCTGTTCCGTTTCAAGGACGAGGCCGAGGCGATCCGCCTCGCGAACGACACCGAATTCGGTCTCGCCGCCTACTTCTACGGCCGCGACATAGGCCGCATCTGGCGCGTGGCCGAAGCGCTGGAATACGGCATCGTCGGCATCAACACCGGCCTCATTTCCACCGAAGTCGCGCCGTTCGGCGGCGTCAAGGAATCGGGCATCGGGCGAGAGGGTTCCAAGTACGGCATCGAGGACTTTCTGGTGATCAAGTACCTCTGCCTCGGCGGCATCTAGGCCGGCAAAGCGCGCGCTGGGCGCGCGCGAGGCCGGAGGGCAGTCGGGGGCGCGGTCGCAGCGGGACCCTCAAACGTTGAAGCGGAAATGCATGACGTCGCCGTCGCGCACCACGTAGTCCTTACCCTCGAGGCGCATCTTGCCGGCTTCCTTGGCGCCTTGCTCGCCCTTGCAGGCGATGAAATCGGCGTATGAGATTACCTCGGCACGGATGAAGCCGTGCTCGAAGTCGGTGTGGATCACGCCGGCGGCCTGCGGCGCGGTCGCGCCCACCTGCACGGTCCAGGCACGCACTTCCTTGGGTCCGGCGGTGAAATACGTCTGAAGTCCGAGCAAGGCGTAGCCGGCACGGATCAGGCGATCCAGGCCCGGCTCGTCCAGGCCCATGTCGGCGAGAAAAATCGTCTTGTCCTCATCGTTCAGGTCCGCCATCTGCGCTTCTATGGCTGCGCAGATCGCCACCACGGGCGCGCCTTCCGCCTTGGCATACTCCTCCACGCGCGCGAGCAGCGGATTGTTGTTGAAGCCGTTCTCGTCGACATTGGCGACATACATCGCCGGCTTGGCCGTCATCAGGCACAGCGGCTGCAGCACCTGCTGCTCCTCGCGCGACAACGCCAGGCTGCGCGCAGGCTTCGCCTGGTTGAGCACCGGCAGCACCTTTTCCAGCACCGCCACGATGCGTTGCGCCTCCTTGTCGCCCGATTTCGCAACTTTGGCATAGCGCGCCATGGTCTTTTCCACCGTCGCCAGATCGGCAAGCGCGAGTTCGGTGTTGATGGTCTCGATGTCGCTCAAGGGGTCGATCTTGCCGGCGACGTGCACCACGTTGTCGTCGACGAAACAGCGGACCACGTGCGCGATGGCGTCGGTTTCGCGGATGTTGGCGAGGAACTTGTTGCCGAGGCCCTCACCCTTGGATGCGCCCGCAACCAGGCCGGCGATATCGACGAACTCGACTACCGCGGGAATGGTTTTTTGCGGCTTGGCGATGGCGGTCAGTTGCGCCAGCCGCGCGTCGGGCACCTCGACGATGCCGATGTTGGGCTCGATGGTGCAGAAAGGATAGTTCTCCGCCGCGATCGCCGCTTTGGTAAGCGCGTTGAACAGCGTCGACTTGCCGACGTTCGGCAGACCGACAATACCGCATTTCAGGGACATGAATGAAACCCTAATCTAGTTGGGAAAATGCAAGGGGCGCTCGATCCTCTTGCTCACTTCGCGCCGCTCAGCCCGGAATGCCTGGAGCCTGAGGCTTGGGTTTGGTGTGCAGCTTGTGCATTGCCGCCGCCATGTTGTCGGCGAGTATCAGGTCGAACACTGCGATGCTTCGGTCGATCACCGCGTCGATCAAGGCCTGCTCTTCCTTGCGCGGCGCGTGAAGCACGAAATCGACCACCTCCTGCTCGCTCGCGGCGATATCGCGCGGATGGCCGATGCCGACGCGCAGGCGCCAGAACCCGGGCGTGCCCAGTGTGGCGATGATGTCGCGCAGGCCGTTATGGCCCGCGTGCCCGCCGCCCTGCTTGATTTTTGCGCCTCCCGGCGGCAAATCGAGTTCGTCGTGCACCACCAGGATTTCGTCGGCCGCGATCTTGTGGAACTGCGCCATCGCGCCCACCGCCCGGCCCGATTCGTTCATCCAGGTTTGGGGAAGCAGCAGCCACGCCGGTCCGGAGGCTGTGTCCAGCCTGGCCACCAATGCATGGAACCTGGGCTCCTTTCTCAGCGTGAGCCGATGCTGCGCGGCCAGCCGCCCGACCAGCCAGAATCCGGCGTTGTGGCGCGTGCTCTCGTACTTCTTGCCCGGGTTGCCCAGGCCAACGATGAGTTTGATCGGCATGCTGGCGCCACTCTAAGAAAACAGGCAAAGACCGGGGCCTCTGCCTGTTGCCGAAGCGGACAAGCTGTTTGGCGGCCGTTCCGGGATCGCCGCAACGACCTCCGACATCGGTGAGTACAAGGGGAACAATGCCCCTCGTATCGCAATAAACGCTTACTTCTTGTCCGATTTTTCGGACTTCTTGTCGCCCTTGTCCCCGCCCTTTTCGGCAGCAGCCGGTTCGGCGGACTGCTTGCTGGTGGGAACTTCGGAAGCCGACACCGCCGCGGCTGCTTCTGCCGCAGCCGTGTCCGCGGCCTCGTCCGCCACCATCGCGCGCGGAATCTGCACCACGGCCACCGGCGGGTTCTCGGCGCCATGCAGGATCGCTTCCACACCAGTGGGAAGTTGCAGGTCCCTGACGTGTACGGTGTCGCCCACCGCCATGTCCTTCAGGTCGACCTCGATGTACTCGGGCAGGTCGGCCGGCAGGCAGCGGATCAGGAGCTCGCTCATGACATGGCTGACGAGACCGCCGGACAGCTTCACGCCCGGCGATTGCTCGGCATTAGTGAAGTGCAGCGGAACCTTCATCTGGATTTTTTCGTCCGCCAGGACGCGCTGGAAGTCGATGTGCTGGACCTCGCGCCGGAACGGATGCATGTTGACCGCGCGCAACAGCACCTGTTCCTTCACGCCCTCTAGATTGAGCGTCAGCACGGAAGCGTGGAACGCCTCCTGACGCAGCTGGTGATACAGCGCGTTGTGGTCGAGTTCGATCACCTCCGCCGGCTGTTTGCCGCCGTAGACGATGCCGGGGGTCTTGCCCTCCCGGCGCAGGCGGCGGCTCGCTCCGGTGCCCTGCTTGCTGCGCTTTTGCGCGTTGACTTCGATTTGCATGTTGCACTCCTGGTTATGGCGGTCCCGCGACCAGGTACCGCCGTTTGAAAAACGGGTGTTCGTACTTGGTTCTTTACTCGCTAAACAAGGAACTCACCGAGTCCTCGTTGCTGATGCGCAATATCGTTTCCGCGAGCAGGTCGACCACCGAGAGCACGCGTATCTTGCTGCACTTCTTCGCGTCCTCGCGCAGCGGAATGGAATCGGTGACGACCACCTCGTCCAGCGCCGAACTGGCGATGCGCTCCACCGCCCTGCCCGAGAGCACCGGGTGGGTGCAGTAGGCGAGCACCTTGACAGCGCCCTCGCCCTTGAGCGCATCTGCCGCCTTGGCCAGCGTGCCTGCGGTGTCGACCATGTCGTCCATGATGACGCAGGTGCGGCCCTTGACGTCGCCGATGATGTTCATCACTTCGGCATCATTCGCCCTGGGGCGGCGCTTGTCGATGATGGCCAGGTCCGATTCCAGGCGCTTGGCCAGCGCGCGCGCGCGCACTACGCCGCCGACGTCGGGCGAAACCACCAGCAGGTCGTCGTGGCCGTGTTTCCACAGATCACCCAGGAGGATGGGGGCGGCGTAGATGTTGTCCACGGGAACATCGAAGAAACCTTGGATCTGGTCGGCGTGCAGGTCCATGGTGAGCACCCGGTCCACGCCCGCGGCTTCCAGCATGTTGGCGACCACCTTGGCGCTGATCGCCACGCGCGCCGAGCGCGGCCGGCGGTCTTGGCGCGCGTAGCCGAAATAGGGGAGCGCGGCGGTAACCCGGGCGGCCGATGCGCGCTTGAGCGCATCGATCATGATCAGCACTTCCATCAGATTGTCGTTGGTGGGCGTGCAGGTGGACTGCAGCACGAAGCAGTCCCGGCCGCGCACGTTGTCCATTAACTCGATCATCACCTCGCCGTCGGAGAAGCGGCCGACGCTGGCGCTGCCCACGGGGATGTTGAGGCGTTTCGCCACAGCAGCCGCCAGTTGCGGATTGGCGCTGCCTGCAAAAATCATCAGGTGATCGTAAGCCATCTAGATGCTGGAACCTGGGGTCTAGAGACGAGGCTCCCGCGCTCCTATCGTTGCCTATCGTAATCTCAGCCGCAACTGCGGCGCATTCCGTCTAGCTTCCAGTCTCCGGAGACTGGTTTCTGGATGGCTGGGGAGGCAGGGATCGAACCTGCGAATGCCGGAATCAAAATCCGGTGCCTTACCACTTGGCGACTCCCCAAAACTCTAAAGGCTGTTGAAAAGCTATCGATACAGCCGAAAATGTCTAGACTTCGAAAATGCTTCCATCTCAACAACCTCTGACTTGGAGGATATAAAAGGGGGGCGTACCCCCCTTTTTCAATACCCTCCTACTCGCTCAACGCATGCAGCGGATGACGCTCCAAGCCCCGCGCCACCAGCCCGCGCATCGCCGCTGGCAACTGCGCATGGGTCGCGCGCGCCGCGGATTCAGTGGAAAATTCGGCATACACGCAGGCGCCGGAACCGCTCATGCGCGCCTCGCCGTGCTGCTTCAGCCAAGCCAGATGGCGCGCCACTTCAGGATAGCGTTTGCTCACTACGGGCTCCAGATCGTTACGCAAAGCGCGCCGTTTCAGCCCGTCGAAAAAGGCCGTAATTTTGATCGGATTTGCCTCCCGTGTCAATTCGGGCGCGGCGAAAACAGCGGCTGTCGGCACATGCACCGGCGGCACCAGCACCAAATACCAGGCTGGCGGCAGCGCCAATGGCGTCAGTTGCTCGCCTACGCCTTCGGCAAAAGCATTTTCGCCAAACACGAACACCGGCACATCCGCGCCCAGTCCGAGCCCCAGCCGTTGCAACTCGCCACGCTTCAGGCCCAGCTGCCACAGGTGATTGAGCGCGATCAGCGTGGTGGCGGCGTCCGAACTGCCGCCGCCCAGCCCGCCGCCGATGGGAATGCGCTTATCGAGTTCGATAGCGACGCCCCCCGGGTGCCCCGTCGCCTGTTTGAGCAAGGCCGCGGCCCGCAGGCAAAGGTCCTGCTCCGGCGATACGCCCGCCAGCGGTCGCGCAAGCGTCACCTTGCCGTCGGCGCGCGGGCTGAATCGCAGCATGTCGGCCAAATCTATCAGCCGAAATGCCGTCTGAAGGGTGTGATAGCCGTCGGCGCGCCGCCCAGTGACGTGCAAAAACAAGTTCAGCTTCGCCGGGGCGGGCCAGGCGCGCTCCCAGGCGTTCACGGTAGGGCCCGCCATTGGTCGATAACCATGCGGATCTGCGTGTCATCGCGCGATAAACTCAGTCGTGACGGCAATCCGCTGGCGTCGTCATAATCGAGAAATTCCACCACCCAGCCCGATTGCCTCAGCTCAGCGAGGCGATGAGCGCCGTTCAGCCGTGTTTGCGCCGGCACGCCGGCGGCTGCGCGGCCGCGCACCCAGTCGGGCAAGCCCGCGAGCGGCAGGCGCCAGCCCAGCACCTGCTCGGTCAGGTCCCCCACGTCCCTCGCCCGATACACCTTTTGATCCGACGTAGTAAGCGTCACCAGACCGTCACGCCGGACGATGCGGGCCACGCCCTGGCCGAACGGATTCGAAAGCAGCAAATCGTCGCTGTCCGTTTCATGCTGCCAGCTGATTCTGCCGCTCGCCGCCTCGGTCCCGTGTTTCACCGAAACGCGGCCGGAAAGATAGAAGGCTTCGCCGATCGGTCCCGGCGGCAGCGTCTTCTGTGGCACCGCGGCGCAGCCGGCGAGCAACAAACAGACCCAGAAGAATATGTTACGCATGACGAGAACTTCGAATCCCGGACTAATCGCTTGCAGACGCCGCATGTTGACAGTATCGCGCATGACGTCGAATTGGAGCGACATTGCATTCGCGGGGGGATTTACAAGGGGGGATGCATCCCCCCTTGTTCGTGAAATAAGGGCCGTTTCCCAAGCGGAGACACCTTGTTTGGGCCCAAGTTAACCTAATTAAGGTTTGAAGCGCTTGATGGTGCTGTTGAGAGCGTCGTTGTCCGGAGTCTTCTTGGCCGCCTCGTGCCAGATCTTCTCTGCTTCGGCGTGCCGTCCCGCAACCCACAGCACTTCGCCGAGGTGCGCCGCTATCTCCGGGTCGGGGCGCGCGCTATAGGCCTTGCGCAGGTATTCCAGCGCCTGCTCGTTCTTGCCCATCCGATATAGCACCCAGCCCATGCTGTCGATGATGAACGGGTCGTCGGGCGCAAGCTGCAATGCCTTCGCTATCAGCTTGTGCGCCTCGGGCAAGCGCTCGTTGTGGTCGGCAAGCGAATAGCCGAGCGCGTTATAGGCCTGCGCATGGTCGGGTTGCAGTCGAATCAGCGCTTTCAGGCTGGCCTCGAGCACGTCCATGCGCCCGAGTTTCTCCGCCACCATGGCGTAGTCGTACAGCAGGTCCGGCTGCTCGGGCATTTTCTTCAGCGCCTGCCCGATCAGGTCGAAGGCCTCCTGCGGGCGCTTGTCTGCGCGCAGCATCTGTGACTCGGCCAGCACGAGTTGCACCCGTCCCTCGACGCTGTCGGTCTGCACCTTTTGCAGGTACGCGCGCGCCGCATCGAGCTTGCCTTGCTTGTTGAGCACCAGGGCGTGGCGTATCTGCGCCTGCAGATACAACTCGCCACTGGTGACTGCGTCATACCAGTGCAGCGCCTCGGGGTAATTTTTCTGCTCCTCGGCGATCTGACCCAGGTACAGCCGCACCGTGTTCTTGTCATGGTAGGTCAGCGTGAGCAGATGCTTGAAGTTCGCTTCCGCCTGCGCGTAGTCGTGCAGCTGCAGCGACAGCGCGCCGACGGCGAACACCACGTCCGCATTGTCGGGGAAATCCTTGGACAGCGTCTGGAACTGCGCGCGCGCCTCGGTGTATTTACGCTCGCCCACGAGCAAGCGCGCATAACTCAGGCGCACTTCCCGCGCCTTGGGATGCCGCTCGAGGAAGCCGGCCAGGCGCTGCAGTGCCAGCGTGTCCGACTGTCGCTGCAACAACTGCGCCTCCAGCAGCACGGGCAACTCCCAATCCGGCTTGAGCCTGGATGCCTCGCGCGCTTCAGCCAGTGCGAGTTCGCTGTTCCCGGCGCCCTCTGCTGCTTCGGCAACGGCGAAATGCGCTTGCGCCACTTTAGGGTAGGGCTGTGCCAATCGCTTTACTAGCTTGAGCGTCAGCGCCTTGTCCCGGTTGCCGGCGAACAGGCGGTTCAATTGCAGGAAATCATTACCGCTCGCGTCGCGCCCGAGCAGCTTTTGCAGATAGGGCAGCGCCTCCTCCTCGCGTTTGGAGGCGACGAGCAGGCTGGAAAGCGCCTGCAAGGCCTGCATCGAAGACGGTTCGCTCTCGTACCATATTCTGGCAGCGTCGAGCGCGGCCTTGGGCATGCGCGCGTACAAAGCGATTTGGACCGCCCGTTTGGCAATGCGCGGATCGCGCGTTTTCTTGGCCAGATCGGCAAAGGCCTGCGCCGACAGGCCAAGCGCGCCGCGCTGGCCGGCGATTTCCGCAAGCAGGTACTCGTACAACACTTCCTGGGTGAGTTCCTCCTTGGGCAGATTCGCTTCGGCCGCGGCTGCAGGCGCGGCCGCGGCTGTGGGTGCGGTAGCGGGCGCGGGCGCGGTGGCCTGCTTCGGTGCGCTCTGCCCGCCTTGCCCCGGGATCGCCGCCGGTGCGGCAGCCGGCGCCGCGCGCTGCAGCGGCTGATGCGCGCACGCGGTCAGCATCAGACCCAGGCCCGCGGACAGGGCCCAACGCATGAAGGGAGGTAAGGCGGAGAAGCGCGGAAACGTCATCATTGCGTGGATAGCTCAGCGTGGGGGGTACATATTAGGTATATTTCTCCGCTAGTACAATGATAACCGGTCTGCGCAAACCATGCCCGAACTGCCCGAAGTCGAGATTACGCGCCGCGGCATCGAACCCTATCTGACCGGCAAGCGCATCACCGGCGTACGCGTGAGGGAGCGCAGGCTGCGCTGGCCGATACCGCTCGATCTGGCGGCTCGCGTTACCGGTCGGCGCATCGCCGGCGTAACACGCCGCGGCAAATACATCCTCATCGACTGTGGCGCGGACGGGCGCGCCGGCTGGCTGATCCTCCACCTGGGCATGTCGGGAAGCCTGCGCATCATGGACGTCCGGGCCAAAGCGCAGCCGCATGAGCACTTCGACCTGCTTCTGGGCAAAAGGTTGCTGCGCCTGCGCGACCCGCGCCGCTTCGGCGCCGTGCTATGGGAAGGCGGCGAGATTGCGCGCCATCCCCTGCTCGCCGGCCTGGGCGCCGAGCCGCTGGAGGAGCCGTTCACCGGCAAGTTTCTGCATGCGGTCACGCGTTCGCGCAAGACGGCAATCAAGCTGGTTTTGATGAACGCATGCATCGTCGTCGGCGTCGGCAACATTTACGCCAACGAAAGCCTGTTCCACGCCCGCATCAATCCGCGCGCCGCGGCAGGGCGGCTGTCGCTCCCGCGCTATGAGGCGCTCGCAGCTGCGATCAAGTCGACGCTCGAACAGGCCTTGGCGGCTGGCGGCAGCAGTCTGCGCGACTTCGTCCACAGCGACGGCAGTTCGGGTCATTTCCAGCAGCAGTATTACGTCTACGCACGCGCCGGGCTGCCCTGCCGCGTCTGCGGCACGCCCATCCGCCAATTGCGCCAAGGCCAGCGCTCAAGCTTCTATTGCCCGACGTGCCAGAAATAGCGGGGGGGGGGTCGCGGTTCGTGGTACGTTCGCCCCTATGCCTCAGGAAGCCGGCTTCTTCGCCATCAAGCGCTGATATTTCTGCTGCAATTCTTCCCTGGTCTCGGGATAGTCGGGATTAAGCGGAATGCAATTCACGGGGCAGACCGCGACGCATTGGGGCTCGTCGAAATGCCCGACGCATTCGGTGCATCTGGCCGGATCGATGACATAGATCTCCTCGCCCTGCGAGATTGCATCATTCGGGCATTCAGGCTCGCACACGTCGCAGTTGATGCACTCGTCGGTGATCATCAACGCCATGTCAGCCGCCCATCTGCCGCACTTTTTCCTTGATGCAGCGCTCCACCTCCGGATGGACGAATTTGCTCACGTCTCCGCCCAGCGTCGCAATTTCGCGCACCATAGTGGCGGAAACGAACATGTGCTGCTCGCCCGGCGTCAGGAACAAAGTTTCGACGTCCGGATAAAGGTTGCGGTTCATGCCCGCGAGCTGAAATTCGTATTCAAAGTCAGACACGGCGCGCAATCCGCGCAGAACGACGCGGGCGTTCTGCGCGCGGATGAAATTCATCAGCAGGCCGCGAAAGCTCTCCACGCGCACATTGGCGTAGCCTTTCAATACCTCGCGCGCCATGGCCACGCGCTCTTCCAGAGTGAAGAACGGCTGCTTGCCGCGGCTGTCGGCGACGCCTACAACCAGTTCTTCGAACACCAGGGCCGCGCGCCGTACCAAATCCTCGTGGCCGCGCGTGAGCGGATCGAATGTTCCCGGATAGACTGCCCTAGTCGCCATATGTCACCAAAGTGTAGTGCACCTGTCCGGCGCGTCCGTGCCTCAGTACCTTCCAGCCGCCCACCGGCGTGAAAGCCGCAGCGCTCTCGACATAAACCCGCGCTTCAGGCCGCAGCAGCGGTACCGTCAGCGGCAATGCCTGCGCCAACAAGCTCGAGGCGAACGGTGGATCGAGAAACACGATATCGAAGCGCGCTCCAACATCTGCGGCCGCGACAGTGGCGAATTCTAGCGCATCCGCGCAGCGCAATTGCAGGTTTTTCGCTCCCAACAATTCGGCGTTGCGCCGCAGCGCGGCGCAGGCGCTGCGGCTTTTTTCCACCATTACCACAGGGGCGGCGCCGCGCGATAAGGCTTCGAAGCCGAGCGCGCCGCTGCCGGCGAACAAGTCGAGACAGCTCCGGCCGCCCAGGTCCTGGCCGAGCCAGTTAAACAGCGTTTCGCGCACGCGGTCGGCGCTGGGGCGCAGGCCCTCATGATCTGGAAAGCTGATGCGGCGGCTGCGCCACTGGCCACCGATGATGCGGACCTGGTTACTTCTGGCCACTGCCGCAGACATGCCAGAGCGCGCGCACCGCAGCGGGGGCGCGATCGTTCTTCTTTGCCGTCACGCGCAGGATGTTGGCGGGCTTGCGCTGCGGCACCGCGCCCTGCGCCGCGACGCTCACGCCAAGCCCCGTGGCGAGCGCAAACAAGCAGCGAAACATCCGGAATCGCATCCACACCCTTCTGCTAGAATCGGGCCCTATCTTAGCGGGTTTTTTAGCCAGCCGCGCAAGCCCTTATGTTCAGTTTTCTCAAGAAATCCGAAGAAACGACACCGCTTCCATCCTGGAGCGAACGCCTCAAGGCCGGGCTGGCGCGCACTCGAGTGCAGATCGGCGGTCTTTTCGGCGGCGGCAAGATCGACGCCGCGCTGTACGAGGAGCTGGAAACAGCGCTGCTTTGCGCCGACACCGGCGTGGCGGCCACGCAGTTCCTGCTGGAGAATTTGCGCCAGCAGGTGCGAAAAAAAGGCCTGACCGAGCGCGCGGAGCTCAAGGCCGCGCTGCGCGAGGTCCTCGCTGCGCTGATCGCACCGCTGGAGCAGCCGCTGCAGGCCGAGGGACACCATCCGTTCATCATCATGCTGGCCGGGGTCAACGGCGCCGGCAAGACCACTTCCATCGGCAAGCTGGCCAAGCTTTTCCAGGCGCAGGGCAAGAGCGTGCTGCTCGCCGCGGGAGACACCTTCCGTGCGGCCGCGCGCGAACAGCTCGTGGTCTGGGGCGAACGCAACCAGGTTGCGGTGATCACGCAGCAGGGCGGCGATCCGGCGGCGGTGATTTTCGACGCGATCCAGGCGGCGCGGGCGCGGGCGATCGACATTGTGCTCGCCGACACGGCCGGGAGGCTGCCGACCCAGCTGCATCTGATGGAGGAGATTCGCAAGGTCAAACGGGTTATCGCCAAGGCCGACGCGAGCGCACCGCACGAGGTGTTGCTGGTGCTGGACGCCAATACCGGCCAGAACGCGCTCAGTCAGGTGAAGGCCTTCGACGATGCGCTCGGGCTGACGGGACTGATCGTTACCAAGCTCGACGGCACGGCCAAGGGCGGAGTCATTGCCGCCATCGCCCGCGAGCGCCCGGTGCCGATACGCTTCATCGGCATCGGCGAAGGCATAGACGACCTGCGCCCGTTCCTGGCACAGGATTTCGCCGCCGCCCTGGTGGATACGGACTGAGCTTGCACGCGTTCCTCGCTTCCAGATGATCAGCTTCAGCCAGGTGCGCAAGAGTTATCGCGGCGGCCACGAGGCGCTAGCCGAACTTTCGTTCGAGATCGAGGCCGGCGAACTGGTGTTCGTTACCGGCCGCTCCGGCGCGGGCAAGAGCACCCTGCTCAAGCTGATACCCGCGATCGAACGTCCGACCAGCGGTACCGTGCTGGTGAACGGCCAAAACATAGGCAGCATGCGCCGCGCGGCCATACCCTACCTGCGGCGCAATCTTGGTCTCATTTTCCAGGACCAGAAGTTGCTCTATGACAGGAGCGTATTCGACAACGTGATACTTCCGCTCGCGCTCACCGGCCACCCGCACAAGGAAGCAGCGCGGCGTGCGCGAGCGGCGCTGGACAAGGTGGGCCTGCTGGCGCGGGAGAGGGCCAACCCGATCACGCTTTCCGGAGGGGAACAGCAGCGCCTGTGCATCGCGCGTGCCGTGGTGAACCGCCCCGGCATCCTGCTCGCCGACGAGCCGACGGCTAGCCTGGATTCCGCCTCGGCCGACGAGATCATGGAGATGTTCCGCGCCTTCAACCAAGTCGGCGTGACCGTGTTGATCTCCACCCACGACGAGGCCTTGCTGCAACGCGCGAACCCGCGGGTGCTCGCCCTCAAGCAAGGCAGGCTCGAGCAGTGAGCACCTGGCTGCGCCAGCACTGGCAGACGCTGGGTCTCACGCTCAGGCGCCTGGCAAGCAATCCCCTGGGAACGCTGCTCAACGTAACGGTGATTGGGGTAGCCCTGGCCTTGCCCCTGGGGGGCTACCTGCTGCTGCAGAGTCTCGGCGGCGTCGCGCGCCAGTTCACCGCTAATCCGCAAGTCAGCTTGTTCCTTGCGCGCGACGCGAGCAAGGCCGATATCGCGGCCTTGGAGACGCGCCTGAAGCAGTTTCCCGGCGTGCGCGCGCTGCGTTTCATTTCGCGCGATCAGGCCTTGGAGGATCTGAAGCGGTCGGAGAACCTGTCCGATGTGATCGCCACCCTGCAAAGCAATCCCCTGCCCGACGTATTCGTGCTCGAAACCACGAGCAGCGCGGCCGAACTGGAAAGACTCGAACCACAGCTGAAAGCCCTGCCCAAAGTCGACCACGTTCAACTCGACTCGGCCTGGGTGAAGCGCCTGGAAAGCCTGCTGCAGATCGGCCGGACGGCGGTCCTGATCCTCGCCGCACTGCTGGCCGCAGGGCTGGTGGCAGTGACCTTCAACACCATACGGCTGCAGATCCTGACGCAAAAGGACGAGATCGAAGTGAGCAAGCTGATCGGCGCAACCGACGCATTCATCCGCCGGCCCTTTTTCCACCTGGGCTTTATCCAGGGCGCGCTGGGGGGGCTCGCCGCCCTCGGCATCGTATACTTGTGCATGCGCATCCTGAATCGAAGTATCGTCGAACTGGCGCAGCTCTACGGCTCGGACTTCAGGCTCAGCTTTTTCGGTCTTTCCGACTGCCTCGCCCTGCTCGCCTTTTCCGCTGTTCTCGGCTGGCTTGGTGCGTATATGTCAGTGAGTAGACACTTATCTGGAATAGAGCCCAGATAAAGCCTGGTGCCATGCAGCAAGACCTCCCATAAGAAGGGGCTGCGGAACTTATTTCGACTATTGGCACTCGAACGTCTGGAGTGCTAAAATTACTCCATGTAAGCGCGATGCGGCGCAGGGTCTTGATGGGCGCGCCGCTGAACGCTTCGTTGAAAGGAAGCGAAAATATGAATCAAGTTATGACCTTACCTGTGCCTTCCCTGGTAGGAAGCCTGGAGACTTATATCGCGACGGTGAACCGCTTTCCGCTGCTGAGCGCGGAGGAAGAGTTGCGCCTGGCGCGCAAGCTGCGCGACGAGAACGACATTGACGCGGCGCGCGCTTTGGTCGTTTCGCACCTGCGCGTGGTCGTGTCCATCGCCCGGGGCTACCTTGGCTACGGCCTGCCGCACGCCGACTTGATCCAGGAGGGCAATATCGGTCTGATGAAGGCGGTGAAGCGCTTCGACCCCGAGCGCAATGTGCGTCTGGTGTCTTTTGCCATTCACTGGATCAAGGCAGAAATGCACGAGTTCATCCTGAAGAACTGGCGGCTGGTGAAGATTGCCACCACCAAGGCGCAAAGAAAACTGTTCTTCAATCTGCGCTCGATGAAAACCGGCCTGGGGCCGCTGTCGCAGGAGGCGATCGAAGACATGGCGCGGCAGCTCCGCGTCAAGCCGGAGGAAGTCAGGGAAATGGAAATGCGCATCTCCGGCCAGGACGTCGCCCTGCAAGGCGACGACGATGACGAGCAAGGCTACGCGCCCATCGCCTACCTGTCGGATGCGGACAATGAACCCTCCAAATTGCTCGAATCCGACGAATCCGAGCGCGTTGGCGCGCACGGCCTGAAAACCGCCCTTGCCAGCCTGGACGAGCGTAGCCGGCGCATCATCGAAGCGCGCTGGCTGCGCGAGAAGGACCCGGCGACGCTGCACGAGCTTGCGGCCGAATTCAAAGTTTCTGCCGAGCGCATCCGCCAGGTCGAGGCCAAGGCAATGCAGAAGATGAAGGGCGTGCTCGCAACGGCCTAAGCCGGCACCGGTGCGCTCATCCCTGCCTGAGCAGGGTGCGCAGATCGGCGACCAGGTTCGCGTCGGGGTCGCCATAGTGCACGAACAGCCGCACCCGCCCCTGGGGATCGAAGACATAACTGCCGGCAGTATGGTCCAACGTGTAGCTGTCGGGCGTGGGACCCGGCTGCTTCTGGTAAAACACGCGGAATTCCTTGGCGGTCTTTGCGGTAGTCTGCGCGTCGCCGTACAGACCGAGGAAGCTCGGGTCGAACGCAGCGACATACTGGGCCAGCTGCGTAGGCGTGTCGCGTTCCGGATCGAGGGTCACGAACAGGACTTGCACCCGCTGCGCGTCCGCCCCGAGCTGCTGCCTCACCGACTTCAGTTCCGCCAGTGTGGTCGGGCAAACGTCGGGGCACTGCGTATAGCCGAAAAACATCACCACCGCCTCGCCGCGAAAATCCGCGAGCGTGCGCGTCTTGCCGTTTTGGTCGGTCAGACGGAAGTCCCGGCAGCAGTCGGTGCCGGTGATGTCGGTGCTCTTGAACCCCGGCTTGGGCAAACCGCAGCCGGCAAGTAGCAAGCCCAAGAGCAGAACGCAAAAGCGGCGCAGGACACCGGCGCTCACGGCAAG
>DATKUQ010000254.1:0-3661 GCA_035530495.1 Burkholderiales bacterium | reverse complement strand
GCGTTGCTCGTCGCTTGTTTGGCTAGCCAAACGGCACTCCTCGCGCCTTGCGCTGCATCCCAAATGACCCTCGTCGCGCTCATGTGCTGAATGTGAACAGACCCTAGCGTTCAGCTGCGGCAACTGGCCGTCTGTCGCCGGGCCGGCATGACAATTGGCGGGCGTTTCGGCAGCGAGTGTACCCGCCTGCGACGGCGCAAGGTCTGCGACTGGCGCGGCAGAAATATTTTTTTACACAATTTGCGTTGAAGTCGCGCGGGACAGAACGCATCATAGTCGCACGCCGCAGGAGGTCGCTTGGCATGCCGCTCGGTTTGGATGCAATGGTCTTGCAATTTGTCGCGCAATTTCCCGTACCAACACCGCGGGTGAGCACAGTCAGCGGAAGCTGGTGCAGTGCACAGAAGCCCGTCGCATCGGGGCAGGTGCTCGACAACTTGCGCACGCTTACGCTAGCCGTCAACGTCAGTCAGGCCGACGCTGGCTGCGACGCCGGGTAGCGATATAATCATCAATCTCCCGGCGCTCTGCGTCGCGATTACACCGAGCGGCGCCAGCCATGACTCCCCCCGAACCCGACACGCGCAATGCGCCCGTCAACCAGTCCACTGTGTCCAAAGGACCGGGACGACATTGGCGCGGCAGCCTGATCGCGATCGTCAGCCTCGTCCTGGTGGTCGGGCTGGCCTGGCATTTGACCCACCGGGCGCCGGCGGGTGCGCCCGGCAGGTTCGCCGGACGGGGTAGTCCGCCGAGCACGGTGGGCGTGGCCACTGCGCGCCATGCCGACATCCCGGTGATCATCGAAGCGCTGGGCACCGTGACCTCGGTAGCCAGCGTGACCGTGACGCCGCAGGTCTCGGGCGTAATCACGCAGGTGCTCTACAAGGAAGGCCAGCTGGTGAAGAAGGGCGAGCTGCTGGCGACCATCGACCCGCAGCCGTTCCAGGCGGCGCTGGACCAGGCAATAGGCGCACGCCTGCGCGACGTCGCGCAACTCGACGCCGCGCGCCAGCTGCTCGGGCGCTACCGGGTGCTGATCAAACAGGACTCGATCGCGGGCCAGACCGTGGACACCCAGGCGGCCTTGGTGCAGCAGCTGGCCGGTACCGTGGCGCTGGACCGGGCGAATGAGGATGCGGCGCGGCTGAACCTGCAATGGTCGCGCATCGTCGCCCCGGTGACCGGCCGCGTCGGCCTGCGGCCGATCGACGCCGGCCACTTCATCGCTGCCGGCAGCAGCACCGGCGTAGCAACGATTACCCAGGTTTCGCCGATCGATGTCGTGTTTTCGATCCCGCAGGAGCGCGTGCCCGAGATACAGCAGCGCCGAGCCAGCGGTGCGACGCTGCCGGTCACGGTTTGGGACAGCAGCCGCACGCGGCAGATAGACAGCGGTAGATTTTTGACGCTGGACAACCAGATCGACACCACGACCGGCACGGTCAAGGCCAAGGCGCGACTGGCGAACGCAGACGGCGCGCTGTTTCCTAACCAATTCGTCAACGTGCGGCTGCTGCTGAATACGATCGACGCCGCCGTCGTCGTGCCGGTGACGGCGCTGCGCCATGGTCCGAATGGCGACTACGTTTACATCGTAACCCCGGCGCACGTGGTTTCGCGGCGCCCGGTGACGGCCGGGCTTTCAGGGGTCGCCGATGTTGCGATCACCAAAGGGCTGGCGGCCGGCGAGGTGGTCGTGACCGAAGGCGGCGACAGGCTTAAGGACGGCGAGCACGTGAAGACCAGTGCCGATCGAGCGGCCGCTTCAGACGTTGGCGGCCGCAGCGGTGAGCGCGAGGCCGCTGCGCCGGCGTCTACGGACGCGGTGGCGGCGACGGTCGCACCGGGTGTGGCCGTTGCATTGCCGACCCCCGAGCAGCGCCAGCGCATGCTCGATGCGGTGAAGGGCGACCCCGAACAGCTCGCCCGCCGGCAGCGCTTTCTCGAGGCGCTCGATCACGGCGACGCGGCGGCTCTGGAGCGCTGGAAGCAGACGGTGTTGAGCCGTCGCGGAGGCGGCGGCCCCGCGCAATGACGAGGCCGTTGGCGCGAGTCCTGCCGGCATGAGCCCGTCCCGCCCCTTCATCGAGCGGCCGGTCGCGACCTCGCTGCTGATGCTGGCGATCGTGCTCGCCGGGCTGGTGGGGTTCAGGTTCCTGCCGCTGTCGGCGCTGCCGCAGGTCGATTACCCGACGATTCAGGTCCAGACCCTGTACCCGGGCGCCAGTCCCCAGGTGATGAGCAATACCGTCACTGCGCCGCTGGAGGGACAGTTCGGCCAGATGTCGGGGCTGGACCGGATGAGCTCGACCAGCGCCGCCGGGGTCTCGGTGATCACGCTGCAATTCGCGCTCAACCTGTCGCTGGACGTGGCCGAGCAGGAGGTGCAGGCGGCGATCAACGCCGCCAGCTCCCTGCTGCCGGCCGATCTGCCGGCGCCGCCCATCTATGCCAAGGTCAACCCGGCCGACGCGCCGGTGCTGACGCTGGCGATCAGCTCCGACAGCATGCCGCTGACCGACGTACAGAACCTGGTCAACACGCGGCTCGCGCAGAAGATCAGTCAGATCTCCGGCGTAGGGCTGGTGTCGCTGTCGGGCGGCCAGCGGCCGGCGGTGCGCATCGAGGCCAACACCCAGGCGCTGGCTTCGTTCGGCATCGGCCTCGACGCGCTGCGCACCGCGATCGCCAATGCCAATTCGAATGCCGCCAAGGGCAGCTTCGACGGACCGAAGCGCGCGTTCACCATCAATTCGAACGACCAGCTGCTGACGGTGGACGACTACCGCAAGCTTATCGTCGGCTACAAGAACAACGCCCCGGTGCGCATGAGCGACGTCGCCAACATCGTCGCGGGCGCGGAAAACAATCAGCTCGGCGCCTGGGCCGGCCTGCCCTGCACCCCGGCTACAACGGCGGCCGCCGCCGCCGAAGGCGGCCGTTGCATCGACGGCGCGGCCCTGATCCCGGCCATCATCATGAATGTGCAGCGCCAGCCGGGCGCCAACGTGATCGCCACCGTCGCCGCAATCAAGCGGCAGCTGCCGGCCTTGCAGGCCGGCCTGCCGGCATCGCTGCGTATCGACGTGCTGGCCGACCGCACCAGCAGCATCCGCGCTTCGGTCGACCAAGTCGAGATGGAGCTGATCCTCGCCGTGGTGCTGGTCGTGCTCGTGATCTTCGCCTTCCTCGGCAGCCTGCGCGCAACGGTGATCGCCAGCATCGCGGTGCCGATCTCGCTCATCGGCACCTTCGGCCTGATGTATCTGCTGGGTTACAGCCTGAACAATTTAAGCCTGATGGCGCTGACCATTGCCACCGGCTTTGTCGTCGACGATGCGATCGTGATGATAGAGAATATCGCCCGCTTCCGCGAAGCGGGCGAGCCGCCGATGCGCGCTGCGCTCAAGGGGGCGGCCCAGATCGGCTTCACTATCATCTCGCTGACGGTGTCGCTGATCGCGGTGCTGATCCCGCTGTTGTTCATGAGCGACGTCGTCGGGCGGCTGTTCCGCGAGTTCGCGACCTCGCTGGCGATCACCATCCTGATCTCGGCCGTCGTCTCGCTCACGCTGGTGCCGATGATGTCGGCGCGCTGGTTCAAGGACAAGCGCGAGGAGCGGCCGGCACACGGCGTCGCCGCCGGCACGCAGCGCAT
>DATKUQ010000253.1:0-3673 GCA_035530495.1 Burkholderiales bacterium | reverse complement strand
TTTTCTTGCTCGCTTTTCCGGCGCAGGGCTTCGATCGCCGCCTTGCGTTGCGCCAGCGGCTGACGCATAAGCTTGCTAATCCAGGATTCGCTGCGTGCTTCACGCCGGAACGCTTGGTAATCGCTGTCGAGCGTGCATAGCGTGTCGCCGTGCATCAGAAGTGTTTTCTGTCCGTACAGGCTCAACACGGCTGGATCGGGCAGCAGGGTCACCCTGCTGGCGCGTGCGAAGGCTTCACCGATGACGAAGTCACGGTTGCCGTGCATCAGATAGGTAGGGACGCCGCTGCCTGCCAGTTGCGAGAGTGCGGCGACCACCGTGGCATTGAAGGGGTCGGCGAGGTCATCGTCGCCGACCCAGTACTCGAACAGGTCGCCTAGAATGTAGAGAGCCTGCGCGCCGCGCGCCTCGTGCTCGAGAAAGCCGAAGAAGCTGCGGTTGCTCTGCGGCCGGCCGGCGCAAAGATGCAGGTCGGAGATGAACAGCGTGCTCAAGCGGGCTGGCGGCTATGGCCCAATGCGTCGGGAGAAGCGTTCACAGGCCGCCGGACTCTGCGCGCTGCATCGCAGCGCGCTGCCCCCGCGCTCACAGCGCTTCGGCGCGTTCAAGCAGGACGTTTTCGGTGGGCACGTCCTGATGGCCGCCGCGGCTGCCGGTTTTCACGCCCTTGATCTTGTCGACCACGTCCATGCCCTCGACCACTTTTCCGAACACGCAGTAGCCCCAACCCTGCGGCGTCGGCGCGCTGTGGTTGAGGAAGCTGTTGTCCTTCACGTTGATGAAGAACTGGGCACTGGCTGAATGAGGGTCGGACGTGCGCGCCATCGCAATGGTGTAGCGCTCGTTCCTGAGGCCGTTTGCCGCCTCGTTCTCGATCTGCGCCTGCGTCGGCTTCTGCTTCATACCCGGCTCGAAGCCGCCGCCCTGAATCATGAAGCCGTCGATCACGCGATGGAACACGGTGTTGTCGTAGTGCCCGCTTCTGACATAGGCGAGAAAGTTTTCCACTGTTTTTGGGGCCTTGGCGGCGTCGAGTTCCAGCGTGATGGTGCCGTGATTGGTGTGCAATTTGACCATGATGTGCTCGCTATTTGTCGGAAAGGAGGGTGACGGATTTGATGATTACGGGTTGTCGCGGCACGTCTTTGGCAAAAGGGCCGCCGGGCCCGGTGGGCATGCGCGCAATGCGCATCACCGCATCCATGCCCCGGGTCACCTTGCCGAACACGGCGTAGCCGTAGCCTGCGGGCGTGGCTTCGCGAAAGTTAAGGAAAGCATTGTCCGCCACGTTGATGAAAAACTGCGCCGTCGCCGAGTCCGGATCCGAGGTGCGCGCCATGGCGATAGTGCCGACCTCATTTTTCAGCCCATTGCCGGCCTCGTCTGCGATCGGCGGATGCGTAGGCCTTTTTTCCCTGAGGTCCGGGTAAAAACCACCACCCTGAATCATGAATCCATCGATGACGCGGTGAAAGATCAAGCCGTCATAAAAGCGCTCTTTCACATAGCGCAGGAAGTTGGCTACCGATTTCGGCGCCTTGTCCGCGTAGAGTTCGATGCGCACATCGCCGGCGGTAGTCTTCATTTCAACCACGGGGTTGGCGGCAAATGCCTGCGCCGACCAGAGCAGGATGCCCAATATAAGCGCGAAAGAGCGCATGTCATTGACCTTTCAGTGGGACGAATGCCTGATTTTCAGCTTGGCGGAAGCAGGCGGAATATATGCGGTCCTGCCCGGGTTCTGCGTTTCATGGCGCCGCCGATGGACGGGGATTACAGCTATCCCGCACCTTCGTAGATGATACGCCACTTGCCGCCCTCCTTGATCCAGTATTGGCGCTTCTCCATCTTATTCGACAGGTTGTTCGAGCGGTAATCCTGGTCGAAGGTCACCATTACCAACTCGTCCTTACCAGGATTGCGGAACATGCTGAAATTAGACAGCTTCACCTTGATCCAGGTTTTGCCGCGGTTGACCAGGCGCTTGTGCCGTGCCCACTCCGCATAGTCCTCGTGGCCGGTGGAAAATTTCTTCGAGTAGTGGCTTAGATAGCGATCGGTGTCCCGGCTTTCCCAGTCGCGGCGCCAGTGCTCGATTTCGGCATTGAGCGCTTTGCGCTGGGCATGCCATTCATCCAGCGAAAGCCATTCGATATTCTCGCTGATGATCACTGGTGTGAGTCCGACCTGCAACTTCTTCGACAGCGCGTCCAGATCGGCATTGGCCAGCACCACGCAGCCGTTGCTTGCGCGCGGCGCGCGGCTGTAGGTGTCGCTGGGCGTGCCGTGCAGCCAAATGCCGTGGCCGTTTCTGCCATTGCGCCGATCCCACTCGTTGGGATAGCTGATGGGAAAAGCGCCGCTGCCGTAAATGTCGGCGAGTTTGTTCCGCGGCAGGCTCGCAGTGACGTGGTACACCCCGATGGGCGTCTTTTCGTCGCCTTCGCGCATTTTCTCCCCGTCGCGCTTGCCGGTGCTGACATAATAGTCGGCGACGAAGCGCGGCCGGCCGTTTACGTTCTTGTACAGGTACAAGCGCGAGCGCCTGTTGTCGACGACAATGGCGTAGCGCTGGTCCGGGCGCAGTTCCAACAGGTAGCGCGGCACTTTGTTGGGCGACGGAGGGTCGCGGTAGGCATATAGCCGGGCCAGGGCTTCAGCGCGGAAATTATCCACGCGCTCGCTCGAACCCTGAGACGCATCACCGAAGTTCTTCAATTCGCGGCCCCGGGCCAGCAGCAAATCGCCTTTGATCAGGTACGCCAGGCGAAAATTGGGTTTGGCCTTGAGCAGGGCGTCGACCTGAGTGAGCGCGAGATTGAGGTGATCGCTCCCGATTTCCTCAAGCACTCTGCCCAGCTGGTCGTCGGTCCTTTGGTCCGCCTTGGCGGGGGCGAGGTAAAGGAAGAAAATGCTGGCGAGGCCCAGTGCCCCTATCAGTAATTTGGTTGAAAATCCGCGCCGCAACAACATCGATTAGTTAACCCGCTCTTCATGGATTAGCCATTTCCCGTTGTTTTTGACCATGACCAGCGTTTTAGTTCCCGTAGCCTTGATTATGTTGGAGCGGTAGACTTGGCGGAACGTCACGCTCGCGGCGTCCTCGCCGCTGATGCTGACCTTGGGCGACAGGACCTCGACTTCGATTTTCTTCGGCGCGGCGACGCGCTGTCTACGCCCTTTTTCCCAATCGTCGCGCGACTCGCCTTTGGGCGTCTTGAAGTCCTTGGCGTAATGCGCCAAGTAGCCGGATACATCCTGCCTCGACCAGTCGGCCGCCCAGGCCCGCACGGCTGCAAGAACAGCATCTGCTTCGGCATGAGCGCCGCCGCTGGCCTTGGCCGCCGGCGCGGCCGTCTTGGGCTGCGCGGTTTTGGCTTCTACTTTTTTGGGCTCGGCCGCTTTGGGCTCGGCCGCCTTGGGTCGCGCGGCTTCGGGTTCCACCGTCTTGGGCTTGGCCGCCTTGGCTTCAGCGGAAGATTCCGCTTTTGCAACCACCTCCGCCTTAGCGCCGGCCGTGGCCGGCACCGCCTGCGCCGTTTTGACCGGCTCCACTTGCTTCGTGGCGCCAGCGGTGCGCGTTTCGCTGCTGAACAACTCGTCGATCATCGCCAGTTTGGTCTTGGCGCCGGTGTTGGAGGCGTCCAGTTGCAGCGCCTTGTCGTAGGCTTGG
>DATKUQ010000252.1:0-5894 GCA_035530495.1 Burkholderiales bacterium | reverse complement strand
GCCAAGCGCGGCGATGGCGACCTGGCCATCACGCTGGCCTGCCTCGCCAGCGTGTTCGGCGGGTTGGTGGGCGCGCTGGCTCTGTTGCTGCTGGCGCCGCCGCTGGCGAAGGTCGCGCTGGTATTCGGACCTGTCGAGTATTTCTGGCTCGCCATGTTTGGCCTTACCCTGATTTCGGCCATTGCGGAAGGCGCCCTGGCCAAAGGGATGATCGGCGCCGGATTCGGTCTTCTGCTGTCATGCGTAGGCGTCGCGCAGATCAGCGCCGCCACCCGCTTTACGTTCGGGTTCAGCACCATGCTCGGCGGCATCAACGCAGTGTCCGGGCTGATCGGCTTGTATTGCGTGCCGGTGCTGATCGATTTGGTGGCCCGTCCCGAGCGACATCTGGATTTCGCCGATGAAACTCGCGGTTTTCGCCTCGGGGAGGCGTTCAGGCTGTGCTGGAACGGCAAATTCAATCTGATCCGCAGCTCGATTATCGGCACCATCGTGGGCATACTGCCCGGCGCCGGCGGTTCGATCGCCGGGCTGGTTTCCTATTCCGAAGCGCGTCGCGCGTCGGGGCATCCCGAGCGCTTCGGCAAGGGGGAGCCGGCCGGCGTGCAGGCGAGCGAGTCGGCCAACAATGCCACCGTCGGTGGCGGCATGATCCCTACCCTGGTGCTGGGTATTCCCGGCACGCCGCCGGACGCGGTGATCCTGGGTGCCTTGCTGGTGCAGGGCATCCGTACCGGGCCGGGATTATTCACGTCTTCGGGCGGCGCGATCGTGTACACGTTCATTTACGGCTTGTTCATCGCTACGCTGCTGATGTTGCCCACCGGACTGATGATCGGGCGCTATGCATTCAAGTCGATCGTCTCGTTTCCGAAGGCGCTGCTGGTGCCGATTGTTGCGTTCATGACCATCATCGGCTCTTACGCCATCCGCAACAGCGTGTACGACGTGGTCATCATGATTGTGCTCGGCGCCATCGGCTGGGTGTTCGACCGCCTCGGCTTCAAACCTTCGCCCATCGTACTGGGCCTGATTCTGGGTCCGATCGCCGAACAGGGTTTTGTCCAGGGCTGGATGATCGGCCAGGCAACGGAGACGCCAGTCGGTATCTTCTTCAGCGGTCCGCTGCCGATCACGATCATTGTTCTGATCCTGTTTTCGCTAGCCTATCCATTGATCATGAGCCGGTATCGGCGGCGCAAGGCGCCGGCCGGGCAGCCGGCGGCGTCCGCGGCTGCGCCGGCCCCGCGCAGCCATGACGTGCGGGGATCGATCGGGGCACTCGTTTTCATCGCGATCAGTGTTGCCGCGTGGCTGGATACCACCCATATCGAGAGCGCCGAAGCCTACGTGTTCCCGCGCACCGTTATTGTGGTGATGGTCATGTTCTCGGTACTGTTGATTTTGCGCAATGCATTCGGTCGCGGCGGCATAGAGGAACGGCCGCTGCCCGGCTCCACGCCGCGCCGGTTCGGGCTGGTGATTGCGATGCTGCTGGCCGCGTTCCTGATGCCTTATCTCGGCTTCATCGCCTCCGGGATTCTCGCTTACATGGCGATCATGGCGGTCGCAATGTATGAACGTTGGACGAACGCGCGTAAAGTGCTGTACCCGGTCGTCGGGGTGGCGATCGTGTACGGGTTTTATTTCCTGTTCGATATCCTGTTCAAGGTGCCGCTGCCGGCCGCACGGTGGTTCTGACGGTTTCGGTCGGGCTGGCCCTTGAAACGTCCGTATCGCGAGCCTGGGATTGCGCTTCGATGGCGGACTAAATCGGGGGCACATAATCGGGGACACATAATTGGGGGCACATCGGGCCGCGCGACCGGCCTACGCGATGGGGTGCGAGCGGCAACGGCCGCTCTTCGTAAGCTTCGTTTGACTTTGGTCATTTGGCTGCAATATGCTGCCGCTAAAGTTGGCTATTCCAGTTGCTCCGACCGACACTCTAAAGGAGGGATTTCAATGCGATTCAGAGACATTTTTCAGACGCTCGCAGTAGCCGCGCTGCTTCTTGTCGGTGTGGCCGCCAAGCCCGCCTCGGCTGCCGATGTCATCTGCTACAACTGTCCGCCCGAGTGGGCCGACTGGGGGACGATGCTGAAGTCCATCAAGCGCGACCTCGGTCTCGAGGTTCCGATGGACAACAAGAACTCCGGCCAGACACTCTCGACGCTGATCGCCGACAAGGCGAACCCGGTCGCCGACGTCGCCTATTACGGAGTGTCGTTCGGCATCAAGGCGAAAGAAGCCGGTGTCGTCGCGCCGTACAAGCCGAAGAACTTCGACAAGATCCCGGCGGGCCTCAAGGATCCCAATGGCTACTGGTTCACCATCCACTACGGGACGATCGGCTTCTTCGTCAACGTCGATGCGCTGCGCGGCGTGCCCGTGCCGAAGTCATGGAAAGACCTGCTCAAGCCCGAGTACAAGGGCCTGGTCGGCTATTTGGATCCCACGAGCGCTTTCGTCGGCTACGCAGCCGCCATCGCGGTCAACCAGGCGCTTGGCGGCAGCCTCGACAACCTGCAGCCGGGTATCGACTACTTCAAGAGTCTGCAGAAGAATAGTCCGATCGTGCCGAAGCAAACCTCGTACGCGCGCGTCTTGTCCGGCGAGATCCCGATCATGTTCGACTACGACTTCAACGCACTGCGCGCGAAGTACAAGGACAATTGCAACTGCGTGTTCATCATTCCACAGGAGGGCACGATTGTCGTTCCCTACGTGATGAGCCTGGTGAAGGGCGGCCCGCATCCGGCCAACGCGAAGAAGGTGCTCGACTACGTGCTCTCGGACGCGGGCCAACGCATCTGGGCCAACGCGTTTTTGCATCCCGTCATCCCCAGTGCGATGACGCCCGAGATCGCCGCCAGGTTTCCGCCGGCCAAGGAGTACGAGCGAGCCAAGCCTGTCGACTACGCGAAGATGGAGCAGGCGCAGAACCGCTTTCGCGATCTCTACCTGAAGGAGGTCCGCTGAGAGTGCGGATTTGCCATAGCCGCGCAAGGCGGAGCGAGCGCGCCGCCTTGCGTCGTCTTGCCCCATCGGGCACGTGCAATCGCGGTTCCGGCCGGGACGAGCTATAGCGAGTAGCGATGCGGCGTCGAGAGAATCTGTACCTGCTGCTCATGGTGCTGCCGGCGCTGATCATCGCCGCCGCATTCTTTCTCCTTCCGCTCGGACGCCTGGCCTTGGTCAGCGCCACCGGCAAGCTCGGCTTGGGTGCCTACTCGGCAATACTGACGACGCCGCGCTATTACCATGCGCTGTTGGCGACGATTGCGCTCTCGGCGGCCGTTACCGCGGCAACCTTGCTGATCTCGGGGATTACCGGCGTATTCCTCCAGCGCAACCGCTTCGCGGGTCGCGAAGCGCTGATCTCTCTCCTGACGCTGCCTCTCGCGTTTCCGGGCGTCGTCGTCGGTTTCATGGTGATCATGCTTGCCGGACGCACCGGATTGATCGCTGACCTTACGGCTGCGCTGACCGGCTCGCGCCTCGTGTTTGCCTACTCCATGGCGGGATTGTTTACCGGCTACATCTATTTCTCGATTCCGCGGGTGATCCTGACGATCATGGCCGCCACCGAAAAGCTCGACCCCGCGCTGGAGGAGGCGGCGCGCTCGCTCGGCGCCCGACCCTCGCGCGTGGTGCGCGACGTGATCCTGCCCGGGCTGCAGCCGGCCCTGATCGCCTCGGCATCGTTGTGCTTCGCCACCTCGATGGGCGCATTCGGTACCGCTTTCACTCTGGCCACCAACATCGATGTGCTGCCCATCGTCATTTATACCGAGTTCACGCTGCTCGCGAACATCACCACCGCCGCCGCGCTCAGCATCGTGCTGGGCCTTATCACCTGGGCGACCCTCGCCGCGAGCCGAGGGCTCGCCGGCACTACTGTCGCCGCCGGGGGATAGCGAGCGATGCGCCGCGGCCTGAATTTTTACCTGCAGCTCGGCTTCGCGCTGCTCGCCTGTGCG
Source organism: Burkholderiales bacterium (assembly GCA_035530495.1). GTDB lineage: Bacteria > Pseudomonadota > Gammaproteobacteria > Burkholderiales > SG8-39 > 2-12-FULL-64-23. The sequence goes on along the minus strand of DATKUQ010000252.1, from coordinate 1,911 downwards.
TTTCTCATCGTCCCGGTGCTGATGTCCATGCTCGCCGGAGTGACGGTGAATTACTTCCAGGGCATCAGCAGCGGCCTGACGCTGCGCTGGATCGTGCAGGTTTGGGCCATGTATTCGACCACCATCTATCGCAGTCTGGCGATCGCGCTGGGCGCGCTGGTGGTGACCCTGGTCGCGGGCGTGCCCGCCGCATACGTACTCGCCAAACGCCCCGGGCTGACGACGCGCCTGATCGAGGAGTCCTTGATGCTGCCGATAGCGATCCCGGGGCTGGCGACCGCGCTCGCCCTGATCATCACCTACGGCACTTTCCGGGATTTCCGCACCAGCTCGCTGTTCATCCTCGTCGGCCACGTACTTTATACCCTGCCGTTCATGGTCCGCGCCGTGCTCGCGGTACTCTCGTCGATCGATTTTCGCACGCTGGAGGAAGGCGCAGCCAGCCTCGGCGCCGGCCCGTGGCAGCGGTTTTTCGGTATCATCGTGCCGAACGCGCGCGCCGGCATCATCGCCGGCGCACTGACCGTGGTGACCCTTTCGATAGGCGAATTCAACTTGACCTGGATGCTGTACACGCCGGAGACCATGACGCTGCCGGTGGGGCTCGCCGATAGCTACGCATCGATGCGGCTCGAGATGGGCAGTGCATACACCCTGATATTCTTCGTCATGATCATCCCGCTTCTTATCCTGCTGCAGCGCTACGCCACCCCGCGCGGCAAGCCGCGTGCGCGCATGCAGGAAGAGCTGACTCACGCGCGGCCGCTCGCGCCGCGGCAGGGCGCATGAGCCCGACGGGCCGCCCCGAGGGCGAATCCTTGGCGCGAAGCGACAAGGTAGCCCAATGAGTTCGCCCGCGACCCATGGCGGCACGCGGATTCGGCTCGTCGGCTGCGGCAAGACGTTCGCCGACGGCACGCGTGCGCTCGATGACACCACGCTCGAAATCCAGGGCGGCGAAACCGTCGTGTTCCTCGGCCCTTCCGGCTGCGGCAAAACAACGCTGCTGCGGGTGATCGCGGGCCTGGAGACGCCCGATCCCGGCGGCCGCGTGTTTTTCGACGACGAGGACGTGACTGCGCTGCCGATCGAACAGCGCAACGTCGGCATGGTATTCCAGAGCTATGCGCTGTTCCCCAACATGGACGTCGAGGACAACATCGCCTACGGGCTCAAGATCCGCAAGGTGCCTGCAGAGCAGCGCGCCAGGCGCGTGAACGAGATGCTGGAGCTGACGCAGATCGAGGAGCTCCGCGGGCGGCGCATCCACGAACTCTCCGGCGGGCAGCGGCAGCGCGTCGCGCTCGCGCGCGCGATCGCCGTGCAGCCGCGCGTACTGCTCCTGGACGAACCGCTCACCGCGCTCGACGCGCTGCTGCGCGAGCGGCTGCGCATCGAGGTCGACCTGCTGCTGCATTCGCTCGGCATCACCTCGGCTTACGTCACGCACGACCAGAGCGAGGCCATGGCGATCGGTGATCGCGTTGCGGTCATGAACCGCGGCAGGATCGTGCAGGTGGGCACGCCGCGCGAGACCTACTTCCACCCCGCGAACGCTTTCGTCGCCGACTTCATCGGTACCATGAACCGCGTCCGCGGGCCGGTGCGCGACGGCGCGATCGAGCTCCCGGGCGGCCGCATACCATGGCCGGGCGCCGCCGCGGACAGCATCGAGGTCCTGTTCCGGCCGAGCGACGCGCACATCGTTCCTCTCGAGGGTGCGCCGCTGCGGGGCAAGACGACTGCGCAGTTCTTCTTGGGCGACCGCACCAGGCTGCACGTGAGCGAGATCGATGCCGAGCCCATCATCGTGGAAACCACCGAGCACCGCGAGTTCCGCATCGGCGAGGCGATCGGACTCAGCATCGAGCCCGGGGCGCTGCTTACGCTCGACGCTTAGCGCGCGTCCAA
>DATKUQ010000251.1:0-8413 GCA_035530495.1 Burkholderiales bacterium | reverse complement strand
CGTCGCCTCCGTCGCGATCAGGCGGGCCTCCATCTCCGCAAGTGCCCCCTCGTTACCGTAGAGGAAGAAGTTCTTCTCCGAGAGTCGCATCTCCAGGAGGCCGGCGTTGATCTCGTTCGCAATCTCGATGAAGCGTAGCTTGCTCAGGATCAGCTTCAAATTCTGGTAGCCCATGAACCCGATCAGGATGATCAACAGCATCGTGAAAGCGTTCGAAAGGATGATCTTGCGTTCGATATTCATGCCGTGCCGCCGCCCCCGGGTTTGAATAAGTCGGGGATCTCGGCCTGTTCCTTGCGCACCGGAAGGTACCACCAGAGGCCATCGGCCGCGAGCAGCAGTCCCGCGACGACCAGTAGTGCGTCGAGCAGGGTGATGAGGCTCAAGCCGAAGTACTGGATCATGCCGATCCCCAGGCCGGCGAAGGAGATACCGGTGCGGATGAACGCGAGTCCGGTCCGCGCGCGGGCGTAGATCGTGCGGTAGCAGGCGGCCACTGTGCGCTGTCCCGCGAGGACGTTTCTCTCCCGCGCCAGGGGGGCGCGCTCCTTCTGCGTCGGCGGGGGATAGAGCAGCTGCCGGTGCTCCTGAAGCAGGTCCGCGAGTCGCGCCAGCATGGTGAGGCGCGAGGGCGGCTTCGGGTCGTCCGGAGGCGTTGCAGGGGTATAGGCGTCGAGGAAGTGCAACGTTGCCGCGGTCACCTCGACCAGGGTCTCGTTCCCGGGGGGGCGCACGCGAGAGCGGCGGATTTTCCAGTACCCCGGGACGCTCACCGTGGCCAGACAGATGCCGAAGGCGATGAGCAGCCACGCGACCAGGGGCGATGACCAGGCGTGCGTGGAGCGCAGCAGTACGTTCCCGATGGCGACATGGCCCAGTCCTGTCCTCACCAGCGTGAGGCTGGTGCGGGTTTTCGCGAATTCGGTGCGGTAGCACGCCAAGCGCGTGCGCCACTGGGCCATGGTGTTGCGCCAAAAGGCCAGGCCGGTGCGCTCGGTTCCGATAAGCTTCCCCGGGCGCGCGTGAAGGAAATCCTCGATGTACCAGTCGATGTCCTCCGCGAAGGCGACCCAGGGCTCGGGCCGAGCAGTGCCCGACAAGCCGGCGCTCTCCTTGCGCAGGGACTCCGGTGCCGTCGTGGCGATCACCGTCCCTTCGTCGCTCTGCAGCAGCGGGAAACGGCCGAGACGCGAGAGCTCCCCGGCGTCGGCCCCTTCGAGCAGCTCGGGTGGCACCGACAGGCGTTCGTCGAACTCCACGGCCGGGCAGCCGTAATAAGCCGAGAGCAGATCGAGCAGCACGCGCCGGGCGACGCCGCGCTCGTGCACGAGTATCCACTCCGGCGACCTCCCGCGCGCCGCCGCCTCCTCCAGCAGCTGGGTGAGATTTTCGGACGTAAGAATTTTTTGTTCGACCAGGCCCTGGAATCGAGCCGGGGAGAGTTCAGATTTCGGCATCGGAGAGAGACACCTTCTTCCAGGACGCTGCCGGGCGGCCGTAGTCCGGCAGCGCGATCTCCATGTCCCCGAAGCAATACGGAAACTGCCGGCGGATTCTCTCGGCGGGGATGTGCCAGTAGAGCCCGTCGGCGGTGAGGACCAGCCCGATTGCTATGAGCACCGCGTCGAATATCGTCAAGCCGACCGAAACTTCGCCAAAGTACACCAGCAGCCCGAAGCCGATGCTGGCAATGGTCACGCCGGTCCGGACCAGGGCGAGTCCGGTCCGGGACCGTGCCATTACGGTGCGCAGGCGGGCCATCACACATCTGCGATCTGCGAGCACCGTCCGCTCAAGGGCGAGGCCGGTCGTCCCCCAGATACCGGGCCGGCTGGGTCGGCGCAGGTGCATCGGGATTTCGCCGGGCGCGGGCGAGAGGCCGGCGTGGACGGGTGGGAAGAACAGGTCCCATATGCCGACCGCGCGTTCGGCCTTGCGCACGGAGCGCTCTCCCTCGCTGCCGGCGCGGCGCCCGGGGAGGTACCAGTGGAATCCCTCCAGCGCGGCGCCCACACCCAGGATGATCAAAGTCCAGTCGAGCACCGTCCAGGGCCCGGTGGGGAACTGCAATAGCAGGGCGACGCCCAGGCCAATGAGGGTGATACCGGTGCGGGTAAAGGAAAGCCCGGTCCGTGCGCGCGCCATGGCAGTGCGCAGGCAGGAGTGCTCGGTCCGCTCCTCGGCGAGGTCGGCGCGGTCGCAGGCGAGGAAGCGCCGTCGAGCGATCGGGGAAAGGTTGCCCCAATTCGCTCGCAACTCCGCAGCGCCAGCGATGGGCGCGCTGCGGGTGAAGCGGTGCCCGCTCTCAGCCGTCGGGGCCTGGAGGACGGTCGTGCCGCCGGTGGGCGTGGTGGCCCGGAAGTCCAGCGGCTCGCCACGGTGCCGCCTCGTCGGGAGGTACCACGCGAGTCCGTCGGCCCCCATCAACACGCCCGTCGCGATCAGCAGTATTTCGGCGGGGAGCATCCAACCCGGCCCGAAGACCCGCAACAGCAGGAGGGCAACGGTGATGAAGGAGATCCCGGTGCGCACGTAGGTGAGGCCAGTCCGCCCTCTCGCGAATACAACACGGTCCTGCGCGTAGCGCAGGCGAACGTGGGCGAGGAGCGTCCTGACCACGGCCAGCGGGGTTCTGCCCCCCGTGGGAGGGAAGCCGGGGTTGAGGTCCTGGCTGTGCTCGATGATCCTGACGATATCCTCTGGGAGCGCGATGCGGAACTCTATGTTCTTCACACCGAGGGCCAGACGTGCCTGCTCCTCGACCGCGGGGCCCGGCGTCGCCGCGACGACGGTCGCGCTGTCTCCGTTCACCGACAAGGGCGCCCAGAACTCCGTGGCGAGCCTGTCCAGATTCAGGGTGCGCAGCAAGGACTCGGGTATCCGTATGCTCTCGCGGAATTCAATGGCTTCACAGGACCCCATGGGTTTCATTGTGCCGCTTTTCGGGCGCGCTCGCCACTTCGGACGCAGCGTGCAAAAGCATCCGGCAATTGCGTCCACCGACCTGGGTCTTTCGCGCAAACCAGGTTAAAGATGGGGTAGCGCAGCAGAGCCTCCCAGCGTTCGAGTTTGATCAACTGTGGCGAAGATGCCAGAATTGTGTGCAGTCCTTTAAGTACATTGGCGATCATGGCCTTGATTTGATCGCCGGCAGCATGCGTCAAGATGAGCAGAAGACGGAACTGGCCGGCATGTTGCGTCTAGCGAGCGACGCGCGAGGATGGCGAGGGACGAGGGTGATGGCCTCTTATCGGGCATCCAGGCGAACGATTGCGCGGCAGCGGCATCGCGCCTGCCTTTAACAGGCTAAAGACCGAGGAAAAGACGTCTTGGTGATCACCGGAACCCTAGACATCGTCGGCGTGGACAAGCTGTCGATACGCGACGATGACGCGCTGCGCGCGACTATGGAGCGCATCGATGCTTCCACTCTTGATGCAGCAGCCTGTCCGTTGCGGCCGGCGCGCATATGAAAATGCCGCAACGGACGCTGCGCGCGTGTGTTGTGCTGCTGCTCGCGGCGGCGCTCGCCGCTTGCGGCGGCAACACACCCAGGCTTTCCAGCTTGCCCGCAGATGCTGCGATTCTCGCCTTCGGCGACAGCCTCACCTTCGGCACCGGCGCACAACCCGGGGCGAGCTACCCCGCGGATTTGGAGAAACTCATCGGGCGCAAAGTATGGAGCGCGGGGGTGCCTGGCGAACTCAGTGCGGCCGGACTCGCGCGACTGCCCGCCGCACTCGATTACTACCGACCCCGCTTGCTCATCCTGTGCCATGGCGGCAACGATATGCTGCGCCGACGGAACGACGCGCAAACGGCGGAGAACCTCCGCGCAATGATCCGGATCGCCAGGCAAAGAGGCGTGGACGTGGTGCTGATCGGCGTACCCAAGCCGGGGCTGCTCCCCTCGCCGCCTCACTTTTACGCCGAGATCGCCAAGGAATTCGGCCTGCCTTACGAGGGCGCGGCCTTGAAAGAAATCCTGCGCGACAACGAATTGAAATCCGATATCGCGCACCCGAACGCCAGGGGTTACGCCAGGCTGGCAGCAGCGATGGCGGCGTTATTGAAGAAAAGCGGCGCCATATAGCCGGACGCCCAGCCGCAGGCAGGAATCGTCCAAGGGTGCGAAAATCGCGGCTCGAATTGAGCAGGAGCAAAGCATGTTCGATCTGACCGGCAAAGTCGCGCTGATCACCGGCTCGACCAAAGGCATAGGCAAGTCGATCGCCGAGGAGATGGCGAAGGCGGGCGCCAAGGTCGTGATCTCCAGCCGCAAGGCCGATATCTGCGAGCAAGTGACCAAGGAGTTCACGGGCAAAGGCTACGCGGCGATCTCGCAGCCCTGCAATATCGCGCACAAGGAACAGCTGCAGCAGCTCGTGGATGCGACGATCAAGCACTGGGGAAGAATCGACATCCTGGTATGCAACGCCGCGGCCAATCCCGTGTATGGGCCGACGGCGCAGACGGGCGACGAGGTGTTCGACAAGATCATGCAAAACAATATCAAGAGCAACTGGTGGCTGTGCAATATGGTGATCCCGCAAATGGCCGACCGCAGGGACGGCGCGGTGATCATCGTCTCCAGCATCGCCGCGCTCAAGGGCAATACCGTAATCGGGCTGTATGGCGTGTCCAAGGCCGCCGATACGGCATTGGTGAGAAACTACGCCTGCGAGTGGGGGCCGTCCAACGTTCGCGTCAACGCGATTCTGCCCGGACTGATCAGGACCGACTTCGCGCGTGCCCTATGGGAAAATGAAAAGGCGCGCACGGCACGCGAACAGATGACGCCTTTGCGGCGGCTGGGCGAAGCCGAGGAAATCGGCGGCATCGCGGTATTCCTCGCATCCAGGGCAGGAAATTTCATCACCGGTCAGACCATCATCGCCGACGGCGGCGTAACCATTGCCTGACATCCGCCGCAGCCGGTCGGGCTTGAGAGGCGTCTACATCAGGTCGGTGTCCACCACGTGCACGCCCTTGCGCGTGGAGTGACGGCCCAGCGATAGCGCGCCGGCGACGATCGCCGACAAAAACAGTACCGCAACTGCAAGACGAAACCCCCGCAGCACCTGCGCGTGCGGTCCCAGGTGGGTGGGGATGCCGACGTGCACCACCATGGCCGCCCCCACTAGCGCGACGCCAAGGCTTGCACCAAGCCCGCGCATCATGTTGAGCAGCCCGCCGGCGACACCGAGGCGCGTGGACGGGGCTGCCGCCATGATGCTCGCGTTGTTCGACGGGATGAACAGCCCCACGCCGACACCGAACAGAATCAGGCCGATTTCGAGCGGACCGAGCGCGGCCCCGGCAGCCCACCATATCAGGCCGAGCCCCGCGGCGGCGATCGTCATGCCGCTCACGGTCGGGAGCCTCGCGCCGAAACGGTCGCCGAGGAAACCGCCGAGTTGTGCCACGACGGTCAGCACCGCGGGCACGATGGTGAGAATGAGCCCGGTGTGATCCGGCGGCTCGCCGAACACGCGCTCGAGCAGGATCGGCACCCCGAAAAGACCGCCGAACAGCACCACGTAGGATAGCAGTGCCGCAGTCACGCCAACAGCCATGCCGGGCGCCCTAAGTACATCGGCCCCCAGCAGCGGTTCCACTGCCTTGCGCTCGCTGTACACGAACGCGAAGAACAGCAACACGGCTGCCGGCACGAAGTAGGGAATCATCGAGAAGTAGGTAAACGCGAGCAGTAGCGAGCCGATGGCAAGCGGCATCAGCAGCGAGCCCACGCGGTTGAACCGTGCAGCCTTGCGCGGCCCCTTGGTCTGCGGCAGCGTGTAGCGCGCGAGGATGACGCCGACCAGACCGAACGGCACGTTCACCCAGAACACCCAGCGCCAGTTGAGCCACGCGATGAGAAAGCCGCCGACCGCGGGGCCGATGGCGAGCCCTAGGGCTTGCGCCGTGGCCTGCACGCCAATGGCGCGACCGAGCTTCTCCCGCGGCACGGCGGCTGTGATGAGCGCCACGCTGTTCGCCTGCAACATCGCGCCGCCGAGCGCCTGCATGGCGCGCGCCACGATCAGCGTCCACAGGTTGGGCGCGAAGCCGCACAGCGCCGAGCCGACGATAAACACGAGGAAACCTCCCGTGTACAGCGCCTTGCGGCCGAGCTCGTCGGCGACGCGCCCGAGCGGAGTGAGCAGCCCGGTCAGCACCAGCAGGTAGATGATCGCCACCCACTGCACGTTGTTCAGGCTGGCGTTGAACTGGACCTCGAGCGCGGGCAGCACCAGACTCACGATGCTGGTGTCGAGCTGGCCCATGAAGGCGCCGATGCACACGGTGCCGACGATCACCCACGGGTAGGCGCGGTGCCGGTGCAGCCGCGCGAGCGGCGGGCGCTCATGCAGTAGGCGCTGCATGAGCGTAGGGCGGGAAGGACCGCCCGGTTGATCCGGATTCATTCTCGGCGTCTACTCCGGTGCGGTAACGGGAACGAAGCGATAAGCGGCAGGAGAATCAAGCGAAGCGATAGGATGCGCCAGCGGAATCAATTCGCGGGGCAATCCAACATTCGCATGTTAACATAGCTGGCGTGAGTTCGGGTCGGGAAGCTGCATGTTGTTGCGCCGCGATCACGGACGACGCCTCTGACGCAGCCGCGCGCGTCTTCGACCAGCCGCTGTGCCCCGACGCCGCCCGCGCCGCACGACTGAACCGGCCGTTGCGCGACGCTATTGCCGCGTGGCTATCTTCGGGTGGTGCATCCACAGCCGCGTCGCCTGCTCGAACGCGTAGGCCAGTTGCAGCACGCCGAAATCGTCCTGGTGCCGTCCGACGATCTGCACCCCCACGGGCAGGCCTTCAGCGGTAAAGCCGCAGGGCACGGAGATCGCCGGATGGCCGGTGATGGTGATGAAGTAGCAGGACTTCATCCAGTCTATGTACGTGCCCATGGCGACGCCGTTGATCTCGGTGACATAGGGCTGGTCGACGTCGAAGGGCGGCACCTGATTCACCGGCAGAATCAGAAACTCATAGCGCTGCATAAAGCTGCGCATGCGCTCATACAAGGCCGTTCGCTTCAATTCCGCCGCGCCGATGCTGGGACCGGAAAGCTTCCTGCCCGCCTCGATGTTCCAGATCACCGTGTCCTTGAGCTGATCGCGGTGGCGGTCGAGCAGTTCACCGTAGGCTAGCTCGAACTGCCAGGCGCGCAGGGTCTGGAAGATTTCGTTCGCGTCGGACAGATCGGGCGTCGCCTCGTCGAGCGTGCAGCCGAGCGCGGCGAAGGTCGCGCGCTGCGACGCCAGGACTGCGGCGACGCACGGATCCAGCGGCAGTCCGCCGAGGTCGGCGCTCCAGGCGACGCGCACGCCCTTGAAATCGCGCGCGAGCGGCCGCGAAAACAAGCTGCCCGGTTCGGCAATTGCGATCGGGCTTTTCGCGTCCCGGCCGGCGATGGCGCTCAACATCAGCGCACAATCGGCTACTGTGCGCGCCATCGGCCCTTGCACGCCCAGCGTGCTCCAACCTGTCTTCGCCGGCCAGATCGGCACGCGCCCGGGCGAGGTGCGCAAGCCGACGACGTTGCAGAAGTTCGCCGGGCAGCGCAGCGAACCGCCCATGTCGCTGCCGTCGGCCAAGGGCACCATCCCGGTCGCCAGCGCCACCGCCGCGCCGCCGGAGGAGCCGCCGCAGGTTTTGCTGGTGTCGTAGGGGTTGAACGTCTTGCCGAATACCGCGTTGAAAGTCTGCGAGCCGGCGCCGAACTCGGGGGTATTGGTCTTGCCTACGGAAATCGCACCCGCCGCCTGCAGCCGGTCCACGATCAGCAGATTCTGCTCGGGAACGAAGTCCTTGAAGATGGGCGAGCCGAAGGTGGTGCGCATGCCGCGCGTGAGAAACAGATCCTTGTGCGCGACCGGCAGGCCGTGCAGCGCTCCGAGTGCCTCGCCCCGCGCCTGCTTTTCGTCCGCGGCCCGCGCCTGAACCAGCGCCTGTTCGGCGTACAGGCTGACGATGGCATTGAGCTTCGGGTTGAGGCGCTCGATTTGTGCCAGTGAAGCCTGCATCAGCTCGCGCGCCGACAGGTCCTTGCGCCGGATGCGCTGCGCCAATTCGGTCGCCGGCAGAAAACAGAGTTCGTCGCTCATGGTGCGTGTCCTTGTTCGATTTGGGTCAATTGTAACAACGACCTGGTGCGCGCCAAATGGCGTGCGCGGACCGTGGCAAGCCCGCCGACCCGGCCGGCTTATTTCGGCGTCACCTGCGCCAGTTCCGCCAGCACATCGCGCAGCCACTGTTGCGCCGGATCGCGCTGGTTGCGCTCATGCCACAGTTCGCCCACGGTGAATTTTTGCAGTTCGACCGGAGGGTCGAAAATGCGCAGCTGCTTCGCGTAGCCGCGCGCCAGGCGCTCGGGCAAGGAGCCGATCATGTCCGAGCG
>DATKUQ010000250.1:0-5989 GCA_035530495.1 Burkholderiales bacterium | reverse complement strand
TTCCACTTGCGCAGCGAAAGCGGCACCGCCACAGTCTGCTCGACCGTCATGTGCGGAAACAGTCCGATCTTCTGGAATACGTAGCCGATACGACGACGCAGAGTATGCCCGGGGACGGATTGCGCGTCCTGCCCTTCAATGCTCACGCTTCCCGACGTCGGCTCGACCAGACGGTTGATCATCTTGAGCGTGGTCGTCTTGCCGGAGCCCGAACTTCCTACAAGGACCAGCAATTCTCCCGCGCCGACATGGAAGGACACCTCGCAAACGGCGGGAGTCTCGCCGAACAGCTTGCTCAGGTTTCGAACCTGGATCAATGGCCGCTCTGCGCGCGCACGCGATCGGTCGCGAGCATTGTCGCGGGTCGGCAGGATTTGAACAGCTTGCTTCGCATATGGCGGGCTTTCCAAAACGGGATACTGACGGCAGATGCAGACGGCCACCGGACGGCGAGTGCGGCAAGCGCTGCATGCGGACCGTTTTGACTGGCGATACCGGTTTTCCGCTTTGGTAGATGCGGCTTGCGCGCGGTGTAGCCTGGCTGATCGAGCAGGCCACCACCGATCAGCTCCGAGGAGAAACCGGCAAGCGATGCTACTACCGTCGCCGTCCGCCTGTCAAAACCGCGCCGGCAGGTGCCGCCAGGCAAAACGGGCGCTTGTCCCAGCGTCTGCTGACATTCAGCGCATGGCGCGCGCATGCGCGCGACCGGGACACCGCCTACAGCTTTTGCACCTCTTCGCCGCAGCTGACCAGGATGTTAAAGCCCTTGGCGCGCATCGCGGCGACAAAGCTGGCGATGCCGCCGCGCTTCCACGCATCGGGCCGGTCGGGGCTGACGTACAGGACGAGGTCGTCGCCGCCGTTTGTGACACCTATGACCACGCGCGAGCGGTCGGGACGCAGTTCAAGCGGGAGCGGCTTGCCTCCCCGTTGCGATTGCAGCCAGACACACTCGTACACCCGGCACGACTCGGGCCGGGTAGCGTAGATGCCGCAGCCGACGCCGATGTTGCAATGCCCACACCAGGTGTTCGCCGGTTTGTTCAGCTCGCGGATTTTGAGGATCTTGCAGCAGGCGGTGCAGCCGTCACAACTGTGCATAGGGGCGCTCTTCGCATGAATTGTCAGCGGTTATGTGAAGTTTGGTATTTTACGCCGCGCCACGTACGATTCAGACCGCCGAGGAGCGATATCAACCAGGCTTACGTTCCCATGCTCGCTCATCGGTCGATTCCCGATGTTGCACGGCGCGCCGCGGATTATCGCAATTGGTTTCAGCGCGCGTGGCGATGCGGACGAAGGCTCCGATCTGGACTTGCTCGCGATCGAGCGCGAAGTGATGGACAAGGCAGCCGAGTACTTGAAGCTGCATCGCGCCGTCGGTTCGATCGGCGGTGGCGTGGATGTGCTGGTGTTCTCGCAGGAAGAGCTCGAGCGTCGCAGCCAGGTGCGGGGGACGCTGCCTTATCGGGCGAAAAAGGAAGGCAAGCTGGCGTATGACGCCGCCGCTTGAAAAAGCCCAGCGCCTTTTGTGGCTTGCGCGGCGGGGCGATTGCGCCCGGAATCCGCGATCCCCGCAGGCACGCAGGCCGGGCACAGCACCGAGCGTTCGACCTTGTCTGTCTTCCGCGTCAGGTCCCGGTGCAGGCATTCGGAAAGCGCTACCACCGCATGCCTGGACACGCTGTAGATGCCCATGCCGGGCGGCGAGAGCAGGCCTGCGACCGGGGTCGTGATAATGATACGTGCCTCCCCTTACAATTGGACACCACGTGTGAGCGCGCCGTCGACGACAAGGTTGGTTCCGGTGACGAAACTCGCGACCGGGCTCGCGAGAAAGGCCACGGCGTTGGCAATCTCCTGCGGCGTGCCCATGCGGCCGGTCGGGTTCAACCCCAGGGCCTCGGCGTACAGCTCCGGGTTGCCGTTCCGGATCTGCTCCCACACCCCGCCGGGAAAATAGGTATTGCCGGGCGACACGGTGTTCGCGCGGATGCCTTTGCCGGCCAAGTGAAACGCAAGTCCCTGCGTGTAGTGCACGATCGCCGCCTTGAACGCGCCATAGGGGCCAGAAGCGAAATCGATCTCGCGCGCGGACACGCTGGATATGGTCACTATCGCCGGGTGCTTGCTGCGTTCCAGGCTGGGCATGGCCGCGTCGACCAGACGCACCGTACCCATCATGTCGACCCCGAAGCCGCGCTGCCACGCCGCTTCGTCGTTGGCGATCGCCAGCGCGCTCACGTTGGCGACGACGATGTCGATGCCGCCCATGGCCGCGGCGCCGCCGCGCACCCAGGCCTGCAGTGCCGGGCCGTCGCCGACATCGGCCGCGCTGCCGGTTACTTTGCCCGCGTAACTGCCGCAATCGGCGACGGCCTGCGCCACCGCTTCGGCATTGCGCGCGCAGAATGACACGTTCACGCCCTCGGCCGCCAAGACCTCGACGACCGCGCGGCCGATGCCCTTCGTGCCGCCGGTGACGACGGCGTTCAATCCTTTGAGTCCCAGATCCATGGTGTGTGCTCCTTTCAGGCCGGTGCGAGATATTTCTTGTCTACCCCCGCCGCTACCGTGTACTTGGGGTCGACGAAGTTGCCGAGCCGCACTTTGCCGCACTGGCTCAGCATCATGTAGGCGTCCCACAGGTCGTAGCCGTACTCCTTGGCCATCCACCTGACCAGCTCGTGGTAGGCGATGCGCGTGGCGTCTTCGAGCGGGCGCGCGCTGCCGATTGCCATGATCTGCTGCTCGGTCTCCAGGCGCGGCCAGTCTATCTGCCAGCCCTTGATCAGATCGACGTGGATGGTAGTACGGCTCGCGTATTCGACCGCCGTGCCGCACACCTCGCCGTCGCCCTGACAGGCGTGCGCGTCGCCGATGAACAGGCGCGCACCGACGGACCGCACCGGCAGGTAGGTGATGCTGCCGGGCCCCATGTCGGGCACATCCATGTTGCCGCCGTGGTTGTCAGGCGTCAGCGAGTTGATCGAGTCGATCTCGGGCGACAGGCTCAGCGTGCCGATGTGAGGGCGATACGGCAGCATCACGCGCCGGCTCCAGTACACGCCTTTTTCGTCGAGGTCGATCTTGCGCGTAATCTCGGGCAGGGGGTCGTTCAGCAGCGCCGTATAGTCGGTGCCGGTGAGCGCGCCAAAGCGCGGGATCAGGCAGCAGGTGCCGCGCGGATTGCTGCCGCGCGGCAGCATCGATTCGATGTACACCGCGACCACGTCGCCCTTCTCGGCACCTTCGACCATGATCGGCCCGCTTTGCGGATTCAGGAACGGCACGCGCAGCTTCTCGCTCGGCAGATCTTGCTCGGTAGCGATTTTGCCGTCGAACGCGTCGCGCGTGTCGACCACCACCCGGTCACCCGGCGCGATGTGCAGCACCGGCTGCGAATACGGGCCGATGGTGTAGTGGAAAGTCCCCTGCCGCGCCTCGCTCAGTTCGTGCGTGCTTCCCACCTGCCCGCGCGCCTCGCCGCGTGTGTGCATGATCGATTGTCTCAGCCAACTCATTTCTGTCTCCTTGAAGAACGCAAATACCTCATCACCACCCGGCACGCCGTTGCGCAGCGTGCCGGCCCAAAGCTCCAGTCAGACCGCGATCAATGCCCTGACGTTGTCGCGCGCCATGTCTGCACCGCTTCCGTGCGCCACCACCTGGCCCCGCACCAGCACCGCGTACTGGTCGGCCACCGCTTCGGCGAAATCGACGAACTGCTCGACCAGCAGGATCGCCAGCCGGCCCTTGAGCGACTGGATCACCGCCTCGATCTCCTTCACGATCGAAGGCTGAATGCCCTCGGTGGGTTCGTCCAGAATCAGCAGGGCGGGGTTTGTCAACAGCGCCCGTCCGATGGCGAGTTGCTGCTGCTGGCCCCCGGACAGGTTGCCGGCCAGCCGCGAGTTCATCGTCTTTAGCACCGGGAAAATGTTGACCACGTCGGCGTACGAAAAGCGCGTGCCGGCCTCGACGCGGCGCCGCTCTCCGGTCATCGCGCCGATGCGCAGGTTCTCGCCTACCGTCAGCTCGGGGAACACCTCGCGCCCCTGCGGCACGTAGCCCATGCCGGCCAATGCGCGCGCCTGCGGCGCCGCCGCGCTGATGTCGCGCCCGGCGAAATGGATCGCGCCGGAGCGGATCGGCAACAGCCCCATCAGGCAGCGCAGCAGCGTCGTTTTGCCGACGCCGTTGCGGCCCAGCAGCACCACGCAGCCGCCGACAGGCACGTCGATCGACACGTCGCGCAGCACATGGCTGCTGCCGTAGAACTGGTTCAGAGAGGAGATGCGGAGCATGGCTTCAGCGCCCGAGATAGACTTGGATTACGCGCGGGTCGTTACGCACTTTATCCATCGACCCTTCGCCCAGCAGTTGGCCCTCGTGCAGCACGCTGACCAGATCGGCAATCCGGCCGACGAAATTCATGTCGTGCTCGACCACCACGATCGCGCGCTCGGGGGCGACCAGGCGGTCAATCAGCTCCGCCGTGCGTTCGGTTTCCTGGTCGGTCATGCCGGCGACCGGTTCGTCGAGCAGCAAGACCCGCGGGTTGGTAGCGAGCAGCATGCCGATTTCCAGCCACTGCTTCTGCCCGTGCGACAGGGTGCCGGCCAGCCTGCCCCTGTTGTCCGCGAGGCCGATGGTCTCGAGCACATCGTCGATGCGGGCGCGCTGCTCGCCGCTCAAGCGCGACCCCAGCATCGCCGCGTAAGCCTGCCCCTTGCGCACGGCAAGCTCGAGATTGTGTTGCACCACCAGAGCGTCGAAAACGCTGGGTTTCTGGAACTTGCGGCCGATGCCGCTGCGCACGATCGTGGCCTCGTCGAGGCTCGACAGATCGATCGATTTGTCGAGGAACACCTCGCCCTGCGTCGGGCGCGTCTTGCCGGTGATCACGTCCATCAGCGTGGTCTTGCCGGCGCCGTTGGGGCCGATGATGGCGCGGGTCTCGCCGTAGCGGATCTCGAGCGTCAGGTTGGTGATCGCCGCGAAGCCGCCGAACGACACGCTCAACCCGTTGACGTAGATGGCCGTGTTGGTCTTCATGGCGATGTCTTTCTCGCCCGCAACAACAGCGTTGCACCGCTCCACAGGCCGTTGCTCAGGAACAGCGTGATCAGCAAGGTGATCCCCGCCAGGATGAACGGCCACACGCTGGGCGCCTTCGCGCTGAGCCAGAACTTCAGGCTGTTCACCAGAATCGCGCCGAGCACCGCGCCAATCAGCGTTCCGCGCCCGCCGATGGCAACCCATACCGCGATCTCGACCGACAGCACCGGCGACACGATGGTCGGGTTGATGATGCCGACCTGCGGCACATAGAGCATGCCCGCGACGGCGGCGACAGCCGCCGACAGGCACCAGGTGAACAGCTTGATGCGATCGGTGCGGTAACCGAGAAAACGCAGGCGCGCCTCGTCGTCGCGCACCCCGACCAGCGCATGGCCGAGGCTGGAATCGGCGATGGCCCGCAGCAGCAGGTAGGCGCCGGCCAGCGCGATGCATGAGGCGGTGGCCAGCCACACCTGCGTCGACACCTGCGCGAGCCGAAGGCCCGCGATCGAAGTGAAGCCGGTCAGCCCGTTGTTGCCGCCCAGCCCGAGGTCGTTGTTGAACAACAGCAGCATCAGCGCATAAGTCAGCGCCTGCGTAATGATCGAAAAGTAGACGCCGTTGATGCGCGCGCGGAAGGTGGTGAAGCCGAACACGCCGGCCACCGCCACGGCCGCCGCGATCCCGAGCCCCGTCGCCACGGGCAGGTGCTCGAAGATTCTCAGCGCCACGGGAAAGTCGTGCCATCCCATGAACAGCATGAAGTCGGGCAGCACCTTCGTCTCCGAATACGCCGCGTTAAGCAGGTAAAAGCCCATCACGTAGCCGCCGATGCCGAAGAAGATGCCGTGTCCGAGGCTCAGGATTCCGACCAGGCCCCACACGAAGTCGAGCGCGAGCGCCAGCATCGCGAAGCAGACGA
>DATKUQ010000249.1:0-4459 GCA_035530495.1 Burkholderiales bacterium | reverse complement strand
AGGGCGTGCAGTTTCGCGTCTGCTACAACTCGCTGGCGAGCCTGCATCAGGATCCGGCGAATGTTTACGATTACATGAAAGTGGTACCGGCGGGCATCCTGCAAATCGCGAAAAAGCAAATGCAGGGCTACGCCTACGTGTCGAACCGCTAAAACGCGCGGCGCAGGGAATATTCGCCAGCCGCCGCGCGTCTTACAGGAAGCGGCGGGTCAAGCCGCAGCTTCGCCGTGCGTGCCCGGTGCTCCGCGGGACGCGCGGCTTAACGACTGGAGATGAGGAGGGAAGGACCATGTCCGCAAGTCTGACGCGCGCCTGTAGCGCGCTCGCCGTCGCGCTCGCGACCCTCGGAACGAGCGTGGCCGTGCAAGCAGCCGCCTCCCCGAGCGACATCGCCGCCGGCAAGCAGATCGCGTTCTCGCGCAAAGATGGCAACTGCGTGGCCTGCCACGTGCTGCCGGGGGCAAAAATGGCCGGCAACGTCGGGCCGCCCCTGGGCCCGTGGGTCAAGCAGGCGTTCCAAAGCAAGGACGAGATGGTGAAGTACCTGTACGACCCGCAGGCCAGGTTTCCGCACACGGTCATGCCGCCGTTCGGCAGAAACAAGATGCTGACCGAGAAGCAGCTGCAGCAGGTCACCGATTACCTGTGGTCACTGACTGAAAAAGGGGAGCGCAAATGAGACGAGCACTGTTCTTCGCCGCCTGCGCGAGCGCGAGCCTGATCGCGGCGGCCGCGCACGCCGGGCAAGCCGATTGGTGGAAGGTGAACGACCCGAGCGCCGCGCCGGAGCAAACGCGCGCCGCGATCGTCCATTACTACCGCGAGGCGTTCCCGAAACTGGGCCTGCAGGACTTCGCCCTGGGCAGCGCGGCATTCAACGCGGAGCTGCGCAAGCAGGACGAGCAGATCGCGGATTTCAGCCCGGCCGGGTTCGTGCTCGCCAAGGGCGAGAAGCTCTGGAACCAGCCCTTCGCCGACGGCAAGACCTACGCCAGCTGCTACGCCGACGGCGGCAAAGGGGTGGCGGCGCACTACCCGATGTACAGCGAGGCGCAGCAGGGCGTGGTGACGCTGCCGATGAGCCTCAACGCCTGCCGCAAACAGCACGGCCTCGATGCCCTGCCCTACGGCAAGGGCGACATCGTGGCGCTCGAGACCTACCTCGCCTCGCTGTCGAATGGCGTGGCGATCGACGTGAAGGCCGATTCGGCGGGGGCCGCAGAGGCGTTTCAGCAGGGTCAGAAGTTCTTCTTCCGGCGCGAGGGTCAGCTCGACCTCGCCTGCGCCAGCTGTCACGTCGGCTCGGTCGGCCGCTATCTGCGCGCGCAGCTGCTCTCGCCCTCGCTCGGCCAGGCCGCGACGTTCCCCAAGTACCGCATGAAGTGGGGCGGGGTCGGCACGCTGCAGCGGCGCTTCCGCGGCTGCCAGAAGAAGATTCGCGCCAAGCCCGAGGCATTCGAGAGCGCGGACTACCGAAACCTGCAGTTCTTCCTCACTTACCTGAGCGATGGCGTCAAAATCCAGGTGCCCGGCAACGGACCCTGAACGAGCGGACACCAAACAGGTGCGCACAGCTACTAGCTATTTGCGTTCCGCCAAGGCTGGCGCAGTGAGGGATTCAAATCCGCTTGTGGGAGGCCCGCACCCGGGCCGATCGGGTATCGAGCCAAGGCACTGGTCGGGGCGAGGGCGCCCCTCCTGCACGGGTGCGCACCAAAGTTGTCGCTTGCTTGCCGCGTTGTTTTGCAACTAACGTGTCATCGTACTAGATCAGCGCCGCTGGAGATCATCGGACGTGTATCGCCGCCTGGTTTGTGCCGCGCTGTTATTTGCAGCTTTGCCGGCGCTCGCGGACGATGCTGCCGTGCGGCGCCTCGTCGAATCCCGGCTGATGCCCGGAGATGAGCTCGAACGCGTGCTGCGCTCGCCGTACGAAGGCCTCTATGAGGTCGACGTGCGCGGCGCGGAAGGCCCGGTCGTGTACTACGTGAACCCAAGCGCGACGCTGATTTTCCCGGGACCGATCATCGATGCCCGCAGCGGCCGTAATCTCACGCAGGAGCGGCTGCACGCGCTAAGCGTCGTCAAGTGGCAATCGCTGCCCCTCAAGCTCGCGATCAAGGCTGTGCGGGGTACGGGGGCATCCGAGATCGCCGTTTTTTCCGACCCGAACTGCCCCTACTGCCGGCGTTTCGAGAAAACCCTCACGCAGATCGACAACATCACGGTGTATACGTTTCTCTACCCTATTCTCACGGCCTCTTCTGTCCCCTTGGCGGAATCGGTGTGGTGCTCGAAAGACCGCGCCAAGGCATGGCAGGATCTGATGCTGCGCCGGGTGCGTCCGAGCGCCGCACCGGGGTGCGAATCGCCGATCAAGAAGATCGTCGCGCTAGGCCGGTCGTTCGGAGCGGTCACTACGCCGACCTGGTTCCTGCCGGACGGGAAACGCTTCGAGGGCGCGATGTCGCGCACCGAACTCGTCAAGCTCCTAGACGCCGCCTCACCGCGAAGGCGCTGACCCGGCACGTCCGGAGCGCGGCGGGCGAGTCGGCGCGAGGTTTCCACCAGGCTACGGTAGTTCCAGCGCCGATCGGCAGGCCGGTTTGCGCAGCCTTCGCGCGCGCACCTCACGACGCCGGATTCGACATGCAGCACTTCTTGTATTTCCTGCCGCTGCCGCAGGGGCAGGGGTCGTTGCGGCTGGCCTTGGGCGCCGCCACGGGATCCCCGGACTTTAACGAGCGCATATAGTTCTCTATCGGCTCGCCCGAGCGGCGGTGCCATGCCAGCTTCTGCAGGTACGGGCCGCTATGGATGTAGAACTGCTTCAGGCCGGGACACAGATAGTTGAGCCCCTCCTCGCCCTGCGGCGTCGTGGCGAGACGATCCTTCGGACAGCCGCCGTTACACAAAGCCAGGACATCGCACTGCCGGCAATAACGCGGCAGGCGCTCGCGTTTGTCGCGTCCGAATGCGCGCAGCGCAGGGCTCTCCAGCAGTTCTGCCAGAGGCGTTTCGCGGATATTCCCGAGACGATGCGCCGGGTCGACAAAGTGGTCGCAGGAATAGACGTCGCCGTTATGCTCCAGCACGACGATATTGCCGCAGACCTGCTTGGACACGCACTGCGCGTGCTCCATGCCGAGGAAGGGCCTGGTCGCCTCGTCGAAGTTCTGGATATGGACCCGGCCGACGTCCTGCCGCACCCAATCGTCGAAGACGGCGCACAAAAAGTCCCCGTAGGCCTCGGCGGGAACGGATTCTGCGCTGAGCTGGCGATCCTCGCCGCGCGCCACCAAGGGCAGGAACTGCAGGAACCTGACCCCTGCATCCTTGAAGAAGCGATACACCGCCGCCGGCTGGCGCACATTGCGGCTGTGAACCACGCATAGGACATCGCAATGGATGCGGCGGCGCTGCAGCAGGCGCAAGGCCTGCAGCACGCTCCTGTGCGTCGCTCTTTGCCGCCTGTCGATGCGGTAGCGGTCGTGCAGCTCCTTCGGCCCGTCCAGGCTGAGGCCCACAAAGAACCCCTCCGCCTCGAGAAAATCGCACCATTCCTCGTCGAGCAGGGTGCCGTTGGTCTGAATGCCGTTGAGGATCTCGCGCCCGGGCGGACAGTGCTTGCGCTGGAGTTCGACAATGCGGCGGAAATAATTCAGGCCGAGCAGCGTGGGCTCGCCGCCGTGCCAGGAAAACAGGATCGACTCCATCGGGCTCGCCCCGATGTGCTCGACGATATAACGCTCGAGCAGATCGTCGGCCATGCGCAACAGCTTGGCGTCCGGATAAAGATCCTTCTTCTTCAGGTAGTAGCAATACTGACAGTCGAGGTTGCACACCGCGCCTATCGGTTTGACCATGACCTGGAATTCGCGCGAGGCTGCGGGCATTGCCTTCCGGAACGTATTGCCGCGTTGACTGAGAAATGGGAGCGATTCGATCGCAAGCGAAGGATTTTACCGCGTCGGCGCGCCTGCGGCGGCTCACCCATCCTTGCGTCGGCCAGGCAAACGGCACGATACCTAAAGGGATAAAAAGCTGGAACTTATCGGTTCCGTAGAACTCGAACCGAGACCTTTCAAAGGAAACGTCCTGACAGTTCCATTTAAAAGTGAAGCCCTGGGCAAACTCGTCCTGCGACTGACGCTCGGAACACTGATCTTATTTCACGGCGTCGCAAAGGCAATGCACCCGGTGGTGGCGATTGCCTACGTCGACGGCCGGCTCGCAGCCGCGCATCTGCCGACTTTCCTCGGCTATGGGGTATTCATCGGCGAAGTGTTGGCGCCCATACTGATTCTTCTGGGCATCGCTTCCCGCATCGGCGGGCTGATCGTGGTGATCGACATGGTCTTTGCCGTGGTGCTGGTCCACGGCGGCCAGCTGGGTGCCTTGACCAAGACGGGCGGATGGGCGCTGGAATTGCAGAGTTTTTACTTGCTGACCGGCTTGG
>DATKUQ010000248.1:0-5086 GCA_035530495.1 Burkholderiales bacterium | reverse complement strand
CTCCAGTATGGTGACCAGGAACCCGGCTTTGCGCCGCAGCACCGCAGGCAGCGCCGGATTGGCGATGTACAGGTACCAGGCGGTCGCCGCGCCGGCGAGCGCGAGCCAGAACGGCAGGCCCATCAGGCCTTGCAGCATCATGGGGATCACGCCGTGATACTCGTGCGCCATCTCGGCCAGCCCCTCGTGCTGCGGCGAAATATAAATCGCAGAGCCGAAATAACCGCCGTAGAGCACCGTGCCTACGGTCCAGCCCACCATGATCGACGGAATGGCGAGCAAAATAAGCGGCAAGGTCACCACCGCCGGCGATTCGTGCGGCGGCGCGTGCCCATGGCCGGCGTCATGCCCATGCTCGTCCTTGGCCGCGGCATGGCCGGCGTCCGCGGCATGGCCGGTGTCAGCGGCGTGGCCGGCTTCAGCCGCCCCGAAGCGCTCCGCGCCGTGGAAGGTATAAAAGATCAGGCGGAAGGTATACAGCCCGCCCACGAACACGCCTGCGAGGACCATCAAATAGGCGAAGCCGGCGCCCGGCGTGTGCGACAGATGCACCGCTTCCAGGATCGAATCCTTGGAGAAAAACCCGGCGAACGGCGGCAGCCCGGCGTTGGCGAGGGCGCCGATCATCATGGTTAAGTAGGTGATCGGCATGTATTTGCGCAGCCCGCCCATCTTGCGCATGTCCTGCTCGTGGTGCATCGCGATGATCACCGAGCCCGCGCCCAAGAAAAGCAAGGCCTTGAAGAACGCATGGGTCATGAGGTGGAACATGCCGACCGAATAGGCGGAGGCGCCGAGTGCCACGGTCATGTAGCCCAGTTGCGACAGCGTGGAATAGGCGATCACGCGCTTGATGTCGTACTGGATCACGGCGACCAGCGCCATGAAGAAGGCGGTGATGCCGCCGATCACAAGCACGAAGGAACGCGCCGCATCGGACATTTCGAATAGCGGCGACATGCGTGACACCATGAATATGCCGGCCGTCACCATCGTCGCCGCGTGGATCAAGGCCGAGATCGGCGTCGGGCCTTCCATCGAATCGGGCAGCCAGACGTGCAGCGGAACCTGCGCCGATTTACCCATGGCGCCGATAAAGAGGCAAATGCAGATGACCGATATGAGCAGCCAGGGCGCGCCCGGGATGATCTCGATGGTGGTCTTGGCGATGCCCGGCGCCTGGGCGAACACGCTGGCGTAATCGAGCGTGCCGAAATGGGCCAGTATCAGGCCGATGCCGATGAGGAAGCCGAAGTCGCCGACACGGTTCACCAGGAACGCCTTGAGATTGGCGTAGATCGCCGTCGGCCGGGTGTACCAGAAGCCGATCAGCAGGTACGACACCAGACCCACCGCCTCCCAGCCGAAGAACAGCTGCAGGAAATTGTTGGCCATCACCAGCATCAGCATGGAGAAGGTGAACAAAGCGGTATAGGAAAAGAAACGCTGGTAGCCCGGATCGTCCGCCATGTAGCCTATGGTGTAGATGTGCACCATGAGCGAGACAAAAGTGACCACCACCATCATGAATACCGTCAGCCGGTCGATCAGAAAGCCGATCTCGAAGTGCGTCCCACCCGCGGTCAGCCAGGTGTAGACGCTGCCGTTGAAGACGTTGCCGTGCATGACGTCTATGAATATCGCCACCGAAGCGAGGAACGCGACCGCCACGCCGAGGATCGCCGCCCAGTGGGCGCCGGCGCGGCCGACGGCGCGGCCGCCCAGGCCGGCGATCAGGGCGCCGGCAAGCGGCGCCAGCGGCACCAGCAGATAGAGTTGTTGCATCGAAGTCATAGCGTTGTGCCGGGTAATGAATGCGTAGCGCGGGGCAGGCGCGGCCCCTGCAGTCCCCTGTCCCCCGTCCGCTGCGCGATGTCCATTGCCTTCCTTTAGCCCTTCAACTTGTTCATGTCGTCGACGTTGATGGTGTTCAGATTGCGGAACAGCACCACCAGGATCGCAAGGCCTATGGCCGATTCGGCCGCCGCCACGGTCAGGATGAAAAACACGAACACCTGCCCGGAAATGTCGTGCAGGTAGTGCGAGAAGGCGATGAAGTTCATGTTCACCGCCAGCAGCATCAGCTCGATCGCCATCAGCAGAATGATGACGTTCTTGCGGTTGAGGAATATGCCCACGATGCTGATGGCGAACAGCAGCGCACCCAGTATCAGGAAGTGCGACAGCGACAGCACGGGCAGCGAAAAATGCGACACGATCAGCTTTCCTTTTTCTCGGACGCCATCGAAACAAGGCGCACGCGGTCTGCGCGCTTGACCCCGACCTGCTTGGACGGATCCTGGTGTTTGCTGTCCTTGCGCCCGCGCAGCGTTAGCGCGATCGCCGCAACGATGGCCACGAGCAGGATCACCGCGGCCAGTTCGAACGGATAGACGTAATGTGTGTACAGGATCTGCCCCAGCTCCTTGGTGTTGCTGTAGGCCGCGCTCGCATCGGGCGGATTGGGCAGGTGCTGCGCGCTGAAGTATTTTCCGCCCAGCACCATCACCATCTCGACCGCCATCAGGGCGCCTACCGTGGCGCCGAGCGGCAAATAGCTCCAGAAGCCCTCGCGCAGGCGGTCGAGGTTGATGTCGAGCATCATCACCACGAACAGGAACAGCACCATCACTGCACCGACGTAGACCAGCACCAGCACGATCGCCAGGAATTCGGCCTGCAGAAGCATCCAGATCGCCGCGGCGGTGAAAAATGCGAGCACCAGGTACAGGGCTGCGTGCACCGGATTGCGGGCGGTAATGACGCGCAGTGCCGCCAGCAGCAGGATTGCCGCGAAAAAGTAGAAAAGTATGCCTTCGATATTCATGGCTTCATCACCTGAACGCCGCGTCGCTGGCACGGTCCTTGGCGATCTCGGCTTCGTAGCGGTCGCCCACCGCGAGCAGCATCTCCTTGGTGTAATGCAGATCGCTGCGCTTCTCTCCGTGGTATTCGAGGATGCGCGTCTCGACGATGGAATCGACCGGGCAGGACTCCTCGCAGAAACCGCAGAAAATGCATTTGTTCAGGTCGATGTCGTAGCGCGTGGTGCGGCGCGTGCCGTCGGCGCGCTGCTCCGACTCTATGGTGATCGCCAGGGCCGGGCATACCGCCTCACACAGCTTGCATGCGATGCAGCGCTCCTCGCCGTTGGGATAGCGGCGCAGCGCGTGCAGGCCGCGAAAGCGCCCGGACTGCGGCGTGTGCTCTTCCGGATACTGCACCGTGATCTTGCGCGCGAACATGTAGCGCCCGGTCACCGCGAGACCCTGCAACAGCTCGAATAGCAGGAAGGTCTTGAAGAATTTGCGGATTTTCTCAATCATGGCCACCGCCTCCGAACCAACGTGCCAGCAGACGCGCAACGAGTCGGCGGTTGGCCGCATTCGCCCTGCTCGCATCCCCGCTTCGCGGGGCCCCTGCTCGTAAGCTCATGCGCCTATCTCCATATCGAGAACGGCGTTTGCATCCATGCGGCGATCAGCACCAGCCACACGATGGTCAGCGGGATGAACACTTTCCAGCCGAGGCGCATGATCTGGTCATAGCGATAGCGCGGGAACGTCGCGCGAAACCACAGGAACAGAAACAGCACGCAAACCACCTTGCCCAGCAGCCAGAAGAACCCGGGGATGGCATTGAACACGGCGGAATCCAGCGGCGCGGCCCAGCCGCCGAAGAACATGATGGTGGTGAGCGTGGCCACCAGGATCATGTTGGCGTACTCGCCCATGGAGAACACGCCGAACAGCATGCCGGAATATTCGACGTGAAAGCCGACGATCTCCGATTCGCCCTCGGCCAGGTCGAACGGCGCGCGCTGGGTCTCCGCCACGCCGGAAATGAAATACACCAGCAGCATGGGCGCGAGCGGCAGCCAGTTCCAGGAAAGGAAGTTGAGACCGAGGCTGGCGAAATAACCTTTCGCCTGACCGTTGACGATATCGGTGAGGTTGAGGCTGTGCGACACCAGCAGCACGCACACCAGCGCAAAACCCATCGCGATCTCGTAGGACACGATCTGCGCCGCCGCGCGCATTGCGCCAAGGAAGGCGTATTTAGAATTCGACGCCCAGCCGCCGACAATGATGCCGTACACGCCCATCGAGGTGATCGCCATTACGTAGAGCAGCCCCGCATTGACGTTGGCCAGCACGACCTCCGGGCTGAACGGTACCACCGCCCAGGCGGCCATCGCCACGGTCAG
Source organism: Burkholderiales bacterium (assembly GCA_035530495.1). Classification (GTDB taxonomy): domain Bacteria; phylum Pseudomonadota; class Gammaproteobacteria; order Burkholderiales; family SG8-39; genus 2-12-FULL-64-23. The sequence continues at coordinate 879 of DATKUQ010000248.1, read as the reverse complement.
GGTGATTACCGGCGCGAGCACGAACAGGACTTTGTCGGCTCCGGACGGGATGAGGATTTCCTTGAACACCAGCTTGACGCCATCGGCAATAGGCTGCAACAGGCCGTAGGGGCCGACGCGGTTGGGGCCGATGCGCGCCTGCATGTAGCCGATCACCTTGCGCTCGAGCAGCGTCAGGTAGGCCACGGCGCCCAGCAGCGGCGCGACGATGAGCATGATCAGCACCACAAGCTTTACCAGGGTGAAAATCGCCGCGCCCAGCACGGGACCGAACCAGGCTTGCGCATAAGCCAGGCCGGCGGCGATCACGTTGGCGTACAGGTGCATCATCGCCGCGGCTCCACACTGACTTCGCCGCACATCGGGCCGAGTTTGCTCGTCGCCGTATGCGCGGCGGAGAGGCGTACGCAATCCTGCGGCAGGCTGTCATCCTGCGCAGCGTTCACCGCGGCCGCGCCTTCGCCCTGACGCACCGTCACCGCCTGCCCTTCCTTCAGCCCGAGGCGGGACAGCAGCGCCGCATTCATCCAGGCGCGCGGCGGCGCCGCGTCGTGTGTCTGCTGCAGCGAGGCCGCGCGGCGCACGATGGCGTCGCTGGAGTAAATGGGGACGTCGGCCACTCTTTGGAGGCCTGCGGACACGGCCGGGGCCTGCAACGCCAACCCGCTCAACCGGTTGTCGAGCCTGGCTGCGAGCTGATCGGGCTTGCCGATTTCGTCGCGGACTTGTTCACTGGTATCGTAATCGAAACCGGCAAGGTCGAGCAGGTTGCCGAGCACGCGCAGCACTTTCCACGCCGGACGCGCCTCGCCCAGTGGTCTGACCACGCCGTTGAAACTCTGCAGCCGGCCCTCGGCGTTGACGAAGCTGCCGGAGGTT
>DATKUQ010000247.1:0-11431 GCA_035530495.1 Burkholderiales bacterium | reverse complement strand
GGCTGCTGGAACAGCCAGACCGTGATCGTGCAATCGGCGCAGCAGGTCTTCGGCAACGACATGCCGACCTATGGCTATATCGTGGTGAACCGCGGTGGCAACCCGTCAGGGGCGCAGACCGACTCCGCACAGGAGGCCGCGTGGCCCGGGCTGGACTGGAATGCTCCGGCCGAATCGAACATCCATGGTGCCGGCCAGACCGGCGGCGATTGGTGGAGCAGCCTGTTCGATGCACCCTTGCTCAGCGCCGAGGATCTCGCCAGGCAGTCTGGCTTGACGGTCAAGAAGCCGCATTGATCGATGAAAAGGCATGGCGGCGATGTGTTGCCGCTATGATCTGTAGTGGCTACATGAATATGGGGCACAATCAAGCAATGAGTACGAAGAAGATTAGAGCGATGGTATGTAGCCGAGTTTCGAGCAAACCACTGCAGATTCTATTCGCTGCATTGGCATTTTCTAGCATGTCCGGTTCAGGCACTGCGATGGCAAGAAGCGACGCACCCAATCAGAATTTTTCGGGTAGGCTGCCCCAGAAGCTCCCGACACTAGGGCCAAGTAAAGGTAAAAGCTCTCTATATCCCACTATAGCTTCATATGTTGACAATACATTTAAAGAGCTGCCAGCTGGCTACACTTGCGTAATGGCTCCAAACAATCATGAAGTTCATGATTGCGGCAGTGGTTATGCACTAAATGATACGGACATTAGTCGAACTTTTGGGATATTTTATACGGCCTCAGCTCTTTCTGAATCTGGATTTCTCTTTATCATTAAAAAACATAATGAAATGTTTTCGGTTAGAGAATCGCGTCCATTTCAAATTAATGCGAGAAGTATGAGATATGGATGGGCTATCGAAGCTTTTGTTGCTGACTCCAATGATCGTTTTCATTTTCAGACAACTTCAGGAAGCGCATCGATGCCAGATTCTGATGTGTTTAGATTTGAAATGCATGATGGGCAATGGGTCTTATCCGGCCACGATCATTCAACATTATCTCGATGCTCGGATGGATCCATCGACAGTGGAAATAGTTATTCAATTAATTTCTTAACGAAGAAGGCCCTGATTATATTTCGTGACGAATGCAAGTATGTAAAGACAGTCGAACGTCGGTTGCCAGTTCCCCCGATACCGTGGACGTCCTTCAACCCTTCGGATCCCGATCTTGACCCGAAAACGTATGGCGTAGCGTGGTTCTAAGCGGTCGGTTTCTGCCGGTCGGCTTCGGTCTGCTGCTGACCATACTGACTGGCGGGCTGGTCATCGCAGGTCGGTCGCCTGCTGCGCGCGCTTCGGTGCACGCAGCGCTCCCTGGCAACGTGGTTGTCGGCGAACCTGCCTCATTTTGGCGGCACTTTTCATGCCGTTTCGGGTGGCCAGTTTCACATCGTTATGGATGGCCGGTTTGAGAGCATTCTACGCGGCCCACTCGGCGAAGCTCAGGTTGGTGGTGATGACCACGCTGGTATGTGCGTAGTGTTTGCCGATGAGGTGAAACAGCAAGACTAGGTACCTGCCGGGAGGATCACCAGATCATGCGCCGGGTCTTCGCCCGCTAGTCCCCGGCCATACTCCACAACACGTCCGTCCTTGAAAATGACCGTATAGTTGGTCTTCCAGATCGAGTGGTGGGTGCGGCGACCTTGATAGAGGTAGACCTCATGGCCGTCTGACGCAAGCACCTGATCGGGGCGACCGAGGACAGCGATCACCTGATCGGCATGGGCGCCGGGCTCTAACCGGGTGATTCTCTGACCCACGGTGCAGCAACCTGAAAGCGCGCCCATCACCAGGGCCGCCACCAAAATACGATTCATGACATCCCTCCTGAAACCTGAAGAATCGGGCAGTACTGCCCACGATTCCTGTGCGTGTTACCACAGCCTCTCGCCACGCGACCAAGCGTACTTGGCATCATCGCCGCGGCAATGCCAAAAAAAGCAGGCCAAGGGCAATCTTCCTCATAGACAATCCCATCAGGAAACGGGGCCGAGTGGCACATACGCAAGCGCCACAACCCCGTGCGGCATGGACCAAGCACCTCTCAAGAAAAGTAGCTGGTGACCGGGCAGACGACGGGGGGCCGTCGGATGACTCAGCCAGTGCGTGGCGGCACGATCACCACCGTATGCAGTCCTTCCCTTTGCGCGACACCCGGGCCGAACTGGACGACCTTACCGTCCTGCATCACCACGGTGTAGTCGGTGTGGTAGAACGAAAAACGACTGTGATGACGGGCCAGATAGGTATAGATCTCGTAATCACCCAGCACGCGCACGGCATCGGGGCGACCGAGCGTGTCGCGCACTTCGATTTCCGAATTGCCTGCATAAAGGCGAGTGATGCGGGCTCCGGTGGTCTGACAGGCGCAAAGCACACTGGCGACACCGAGCACCGCGGCGGCGGCAAACTTGTTCACGTCAAATCCCCTGAAAGAAAAGCGACAAACTCTCGTGTTGAAGGATAGCCCAGCCTGACGGAAATGGCATGTAGCCATGCCCCTCGTGCGCGGGCCGTCGTGCCGGCTGAATGCCAGGCTGCAGTCCTTTGAGGATCACCGCGTAGTCAGTGATCGAGTGGAAGCCCCGATCATGTGGGCGAAATGGACAACCCTCTAACCCGCCCTCGGTGCGGACTGCGCGTCCTGCCTGCCAAACTTGGCGATCGCTTGGTCGGGCGGCCTGCTGACTGGATCCAAGCGTGTGATCTTCTGGCCGACGGCATGGCAATTGGCCAACGCAACCGCCAGCATGATCGCTCCTGATGATACGTCTCATGACATTCCCTGTGACTGGTGAGCCGGCGATAGCGCCGTCGGCTGCCGGCATGCTAACCCGAGACAGGGTTGGGAAGGTACCCCGCCGGGATACCGCCCGGAGGTGCGAGTTCGGAAGCGGGCCGTCGTTATCCTGAATTCGTCGACGGGCCTCTGGAGCCGCGCACTTGGCACAACCTCCACAGCGATGTCAAAATGCGCAGGCTAAGGGGGAATGACTTGGTTGCTCGCTTGGTGCCACGCTCGCCGTGACGCCATTACGTGTCGCTTGGGTTCATCGATGGACCGGTCTCTCCCTTTGGCCGCAGCGAAGGGATTTGAGTGCCACTCCATACGAGCCATGCATTGCGCACAACGCCGGTTGCGGTGACCGTCCGTTCGGTGCATCTGATCAACCGCCCATCATGGATGCCGCGCTGTGGCTAGTCGCACCCGTAGGAGTAGCCACGCCCTTCCCACACGCTTCCTTGTATTGCTGTTCGCCGGGCTTTGCGCTGCTTCCGTCCATGCGACGCAGCCAACCGTGACCTCGCTCGGCGAGTTGTTCGCGGTGGCTCATGAAAGCGAACCCGGCTACCGCTCGGCCAAGGCCAATGTCGTTGCGGCGCGGGCACGCACTCGCGAGGCGCTGGGCGCGATGCTGCCGCAACTCACCGCCACCGCGAACAGCAATGGCAACCGCCGCCGCTATGAAACCCGGGGGACGCCCCCCTCGATCCTGCACGACCGTTACCACAGCAACGGCGATCAGATCAGCCTGAATCAGCCGCTTTGGCGTCCTGCCAACATCGCTTCCTGGCATCAGGCGCAGGACAACGCAGCGCAAGCGCACTATCAGCTCGATGACGCAGAGCAACAGCTTTACCTGAAAGTCGCCACGGCCTGGTTTGACCTGATGGAAGCACGCGACGCGGTGGAATTCACCACCGCGCAGCGGGACGCTTTGCATGCCCAATGGGATATTGCGCGACGTGCCGTCGAGCTTGGTGCACAAGGCCAACCGCAGGCCGAGGACGCCCATGCCAAGTACGAGGAGGCCAGCGCGGACGAAGCCTCCGCTGAACTGGATCGGGCGGCCAAACTCGCTGCGCTGGAGCAATGGGTGGGATCCGCCGACGGTCTGGTGCAACCTTATCTGCGTGACGATGCGAAGATCCCGGATCTGGTCGGTGGCGATCTGGACGAGTGGCTCGAACAGGTCGATACGCACTGCCTGGCGCTGCATGCCGCCGACCGCGCCATTGCGGCAGCAAACGCGGAAGTCAGCAAAGAGCGCGCCGGCCATCAACCTACGCTGGACATGGTGGCCACCTATGGCGACACCGATCAGGCAGTAGGCAACTTTCCCGGCCAACCGGGTTACCGTATCCGCCAGCTCGCAGTGGGTTTGCAGCTCAATGTCCCGCTGTACTCCGGCGGCACGCAATCGGCCAAGGTCGCCGAGGCCATCGCGTTGCGCGACAAGGCGTTCGACGATCGGGATGCGGTCCGGCGTCAGGCGATCCTCAATGTCAAAACCGCCTTTTTCGGTTGGCGATCCGGGCAAGCCAAGGCTGCCGCCGCGCGCATCGCCGTGGCGGCAGCCAGCTCCATGCTGGCTGCCGCTACAGAAGGTGCCGCACGCGGATTGAAGACCGGTGCCGACGTACTCACCGCACGCCAGCAGATCGCCACCGCGCGACGCGACATGCGCAAGGGGCGCTATCAGCAGATCACCTCCTACATCAAGCTGAAGTCCACGCTCGGCGAGCTGAGCGCCGCCGACGTGGACGAGCTCGATCAGCTGTTCAGTGCGCGCGAAAGTGACGCCGGCGCCCTCGCCACGGCGCCCACCGAGCGAAAAGGCCCATGAGCCTATCGCCGCTTCCGCCGTCCAGTCGTCCGCCATCGGGCGACGAGCGCACGCTGACGAACTGGGAGCGCTTTGTGGCGGCGCGCACCTCCGATGCGTTCTGCGATGCCTGGCTCGCGCTGATCTGCGAAAAGTTTCCGGCCGTGCGCCAGGCCGCCGTGCTGATCGAATCCACCGATGGCCAGACGTTTGTGCCAATCGCCGTGTGGCCGGCGGCACACACCGATATGGCCCGCATGGGGACCGCGGTGCAGAAGGCCCTGGGCGAACGTCGTGTCGTATGGCTGCCGGCGCCCGAGCAGCCTGAGCTGCTGCACGTAGCGGTACCGGTCTCCGCCAACGAACGCATGGCCGGCGCCGTCGTGCTGGAAGTCGCGGCCGACATGACGGCCGTGCATCCGCTGCTGCGCGAGTTGCACTGGGGCAGTGCCTGGCTGAGCAATCTGCTCGGCAAGCGCGAGCTCGATGCCGCGACCGAAGCGAATGCCCGTTCGATGGGCATCCTGGAAACCATCGCCATCGCGCTGCGTCATCGTCATTTCCAGCAGGCGCTGTTCGATCTCAGCAACGAGCTGCGGCAACGCTTCGACTGTTCGCGGGTGGCGATCGGCCTGGTGCGTTCGGCACGGGTGAGGCTTGCCGCCCTGTCGGAGGCAGCGACGTTCGAGAAATCCTCGCCGATGGTGCAGGCCTATGTCGATGCCATGGGTGAAGCCTGCGACCTGGCTCAGGTCATCGAAGCGTTTCGCGACGACGACGGTGCTGCCTCCGAGACCTATCGCGCGCACGCGCTTCTGCTCCAGCGGGTGGGCGGCGATGCCCTGATCTCGCTGCCGGTCAGCCAGCACGCGCAAGCCGTCGCGGTCATCACGCTGGAGCGCGGCCACGGCCGGCGTTTCAACGATAGCGAGCGAAAATGGCTGGAGGCCTTCGCGGCCTTGTTTTCCCCGGTGGTGGTGCAACGGCGCGATGCCGAGCGTAACTCGCTGCAACGCGTGGCCGACGAGGGCGCGCGCTTCTGGGGAGCGCTGCTGGGGCCGCGCCACTTGTTGTGGAAGATGGGCAGTTTGCTGGTGCTGCTCGCGGTCGCATTGCTGGTCTGGCTGCCGGTGCCCTATCGCATCTCGGCCAAGACGGTGACCGAGGGCTCGATCCAGCGCGTGGCCGCGGCGCCATTCCATGGCTACCTCGCCGCCAGTTTCGTGCGGGCGGGCGATATTGTGAAAAAGGGCCAGGTACTTGCCGAACTGGACGATCACGACCTGCAGGTGGAGCGCGCCAAGTGGACCAGCGATCGCGACCAATACAACAACAAGCTGCGTGAGGCCATGGCCGACCACGACCTCATCGCGATCCAGGTCATCACCGCGCAACTGGACGAGGCGCAGGCGCAGCTCGACCTCACGGACGACAAGCTGGCGCGGGCGAAGGTCGTCGCGCCCTACGACGGCGTGGTCGTCGCCGGGGACCTCAGCCAGCAGATCGGCACGCCGGTCGAGGCGGGCAAGAAGCTGTTCGAGGTGGCCCCGCTGCACAGTTACCGAATCATTCTCGAAGTGGACGAGCGCGATATCGGGCGGGTTCGCACCGGACAGGAAGGCCAACTGCTGATGAGCGGCCTGACCAGTCATTCGATGCGTTTTACCGTCGCCAGGATCATGCCGGTGGCGACCGCACAAGGTGGCAAGAACTTCTACCGCGTCGAGGCCCGGCTCGAACACGAATCGCCGTTGCTGCTGCCCGGCATGGAGGGGGTAGGCAAGATCGCGGTCGGCCGCCGCAAGCTGGGATGGGTGCTGCTGCACAGCCTGTTCGACTGGATGCGGCTGACTCTCTGGAACCGGGGTCTGTAGGCATGGCGGCCACCCATGTCGCGTAGCCCGTTCAGCCCCTCCTGGCACAGCGTCGCCGCGCTGCGGCCACGACTGATGCCCTACGCCGTGGTGCAGCGCGTGGTGTTTCGCGGCAAGCCCTGGTACGTGGTGCAAGATCAGACCGGTGGCCGGGTTTATCGGTTCTCGGCGGCGGCCTATACATTGATTGCAGGCATGGACGGCCGCCACACCGTGCACGAACTGTGGGAACGCGCCAACGCCTCGGAGGTGCGCGACGCCTGCACCCAGCCGGAGGTGGTCGATCTGCTGGTGCAGATGCACTCCGCCGACCTGTTGCAGACCGACGTGGTGCCGGATTCCGCCTCGGCTTTGGATCGCCACAAGCGCAAGCGTTTCGAAACGGTCAAGCAGTGGCTGTTGAATCCGATGAGTCTGAAGCTGCCGCTGCTCAACCCGGATCGATTCCTGACGGCGCTGGCGCCCTATGTCCGCTGGTGCTTCGGGCCGCTCGGGGCGGCGCTGTGGCTGGTCGTGATGTTTCCGGCGCTGGTCCTCGCCGCGCAGCACTGGCCGGAGTTGACGCACAACCTGTCTGATCGGGTGCTGTCCTCGAGCAATCTGCTGGTGATGCTGGCCGTGTATCCGGTGGTCAAGCTGCTGCACGAGCTCGGCCACGGGTTTGCCGTCAAGCGCTGGGGCGGCGCCGTGCGCGAGCTGGGGCTGATGTTCCTGATCTTCGCGCCCGTGCCGTACGTGGAGGCATCATCCTCGGCCACCTTCCCGTCCAAGTACCGGCGCGCGCTGGTGGCTGCGGCTGGCATGCTGGTGGAGCTGTTCCTGGCCGCGCTGGCGCTCTATGCCTGGCTGCTCGCCCAGCCGGGCCTGCTGCGCGCCGTGGCGTTCAACGTGATGGTGATCGGCGGCGTATCCACCGTGGTGGTGAACGGTAATCCGCTGCTGCGGTACGACGGCTACTACATCCTCTCGGACTTGATCGAGATACCCAACCTGGCCCAGCGCGGGGTGGCCTGGTGGGCCTGGTTGCTGGACCGCTACGCCTTTGGCGCCACCGATGCGGTGAAGCCGGACGAGACGCCGGCCGAGCAGCGCTGGCTGACGCTGTATGCGCCCTTGGCATGGTGCTACCGCACCCTCGTTACGGTCTCGGTCATCTTCCTTGTCGCCGGCAAGTTCTTCATCGTCGGCGTGATCATGGCGCTCTGGAGCGCGATCAGCCTGATCGGGATGCCGGTGCGCAATGGCTGGAAGCACCTGGTCTCGGGAGCGTCGCTGCAACGTCGCCGCCGGGAGGCCATGCGACGAACCCTGGCCACGCTGGCCTGCGTTGCAGCGGGGGCGCTGCTGATTCCGCTGCCATTGCGCACCCAAGCCGAGGGCGTGGTGTGGCTACCCGACCACGCCATGCTGCATGCCCGCGAAGACGGCTTTTTCGTGCGCTGGCTCGCCGCCCCGGGCAGCGTGGTGCACAGAGGCCAGCCGCTGTACGAGCTCGATGATCGCCAGCTGCAGGCCGAACTCGCCGTGGACCGCGCCAGGCTTGCGCAGGCCCAGGCCCGCTATGACGCCGATCAGTTCCACGATCCGGTCAAGGCGGCCGTGTCCGGACGCCAGTTGCAGGAGGCCCGCGACATCGTGCGCCAGGCCGCGATCAAGGTCTCCCGTTTGAAGGGCTATGCACGGAACGATGGTCGCCTGATCGTTGCCGCGGCCCAGGACATGCCCGGGCGCTACTACAAGGAAGGCGAGTTGCTGGGTTACGTGCTCCGGGATCGCGAGCTGCTGGTCCGCGCGGTGGTGCAGCAGGGTGACATCGATCTGGTGCGCGAACGGCTCATGGGCGTATCGCTGCGCCTGAGCGACTCGCTGGGACGGGCACATCGCTCGCACGTGGTGCGCGAGTTCCCCGGCGCCGTGGATGCACTGCCGACGGCGGCGCTGGCGCTCAATGAAGGCGGCACCATCCCCACCAGCCCGAATGATCCGAAAGGGCTTAAGACACTCGAGCGCGTTTTCATCGTCGACCTCGCCTTGCCCGCCGATGTTCGGCCGGCCTTCGGCGAGCGGGTTCATGTGCGCTTCGCACACGGCAGCGAGCCACTGGCCCGTCAACTGGGGCGAAGGCTGCACCAGGTATTCTTGAGTCATTTCGGTGTCTGATGTACGCGCTTTACTGGTCGGGCGTTCCATTGAGCTCGGCGATGGTCCCTATCTGGAGCGGCTGGATACTGTCCATGCGCCGTGGGAGGAGCGTCTCCGTGCCTGGCTGGACCGCCTTCCCCGCTTCGAAGGCCGGCGCACCAAGGCTTTCTTGCGTGCGGCGCAAGCGCAGGAAGAGAGCGTTGCCCAGCTCGACGACCAGGGCTTGCGCTTGCAACTGGCCGAGGCGGCACGGCAGATGCGCCGGGAGGGGTTTACCGATCGCATGCTGGCGACCGCCTTCGCCCTGATCCGCGAGGCTTCGCGGCGAACGCTCGGCATGCGTCATCACGATGTGCAGCTGTTGGCCGGTCGTGCCTTGCTGCGCGGTCGCCTGGCGGAGATGGCCACCGGCGAAGGCAAGACGCTCGCCGCCACGCTCGCCGTCTGTACCGCGGCTGCCAGCGGCGCGGCCGTACACGTGGTCACGGTCAACGACTACCTGGCCGAACGCGATGCCGAGGACAACCGTCCCCTGTTCGCCTTGCTCGGACTGAGGATCGGCGTGGTGCTGCAGGACATGGACGTCGCGAAGCGGCGCGAGGCCTATGCCTGCGACATCACCTATGTCTCGAACAAGGAACTCACGTTCGATTATCTGAAGGATTGCATCGCGCTTGGTGAGGCTTCGCGCACCCAGCAGCACCTGCGTGAACTCGCCGGCGGCCGCCGCAACGACCCGCCGATCCTGCGTGGGCTGCACATCGCGATCATCGACGAAGCCGACAGCGTGCTGATCGACGAGGCCAGCACGCCGCTGATCATTTCCGAAACGCTGCCGGACGATCTCGATCCGGCCATCTATACGCAATCCATCGCGCTGGCCAATGCCCTGCGCGCCGGCGTCGACTATGCGGTCGGGGCACACCGCGATATCTGGCTCACGCCCACAGGCAAGCAATCCGTGCGCAACGCAAGCGCCGGCTATGGCGGTCTATGGCAGTCCCTGTTGTGGCGCGAGGAGTTTGTCCAGAAGGCGCTGTCCGCCGTGCACAACTTCCAACGCGACCAACATTACATCCTTGCCGAAGACAAGGTGCAGATCGTCGACGAATCCACCGGCCGGGTGATGCCCGACCGCACCTGGGAACGCGGCCTGCACCAGATGATCGAATCGAAAGAAGGTTGCGAGATCACCGGGCAACGACGCACGCTCGCGCAGATCACCTACCAGCGCTTCTTCGGCCGTTATCTGCTGTTGTGCGGGATGACCGGCACCGCCCGGGAAGTCGCCGGCGAGGTAAAGCGCAGCTACGACCTCTCGGTGACCCGCATTCCCACCCACAAACCCAGCCGACGCCGACGCCTGGCCGACCGTATCTGCCGCACATCCGACGAGCGGTGGCGGGAAGTGGCCCGGCGCGCCGTCGAAGTGGCCGAGGAAGGGCGGCCGGTGCTGGTCGGCACCCGTTCCGTGGAGGCCTCCGAGCAGCTCGGCGCGTTGCTCGAAAAAAACGCGATTGCGCATGCGGTACTCAATGCGCGACAGGACAAGATCGAGGCCGAGGCCATCGCGCAAGCCGGCCACCCTGGCCGGATCACCGTGGCAACCAACATGGCCGGTCGCGGAACCGACATCAAGCTGGCCCCCGAAGCGGAAAAGGCCGGCGGGCTGCACGTCATCCTCACTGAATTCCACGAGTCGGCACGCGTGGATCGCCAGCTGTTCGGGCGGTGCGCACGCCAAGGCGACCCCGGCAGCACCGAGTCCATCGTGAGCGCCGACGATGAGCTCTTCCGGCAATTTGCTCCCCGTGCCGGGCGCTGGTTGATGCGCGCCTTGATCCGGCGAAATCGGCAGACCCGACGACTGTTGCGTCGATGGGTGGTGTACTTGCAAGGCCGCGCCGAGCGGCACTACCGGACGCAACGCACGGAAACGATACGCAGGGATGCTGAGTGGATGCGCGCACTCGGCTTTGTCGGGAAAACACGCAAGTGAAGCTTACAAGCGAAGTAGACTCACCTCCCTCGTAACCTCTCGCGCTGAATACCCCCGATAACCGACCCTTATCGAAGGTAGGTGGGGCTGCTCGCCCTCACCTCAGTGAAGTGCCAACGGCGCCGGCCTGCTGTGGGATAGCTTCGGCCAGAGCCACGAAATTCTGCACACCCTCAGCTCAATCGATCAGAGCATCTCTCATGCGATGAGTTCCATGTCGATGCGGTATTGTCCCTTGCGCGCAGCGGCGTTGAGTCGCGCGCGTCGTTGGAATACCCGCTGCGCAGCGGCGACGTTCGCCGGTTGTCCGCGCCAGGTGGCAAGCACCGGCTCCTGCAAGGCACGTGCGTAGGAGAACGACAATGCCCACGGTGCCTGCGGGTACAGCGCGTTGATCGCGTTGAGGCGGATCGTCGCCTGTTCCGGCGTCTGCCCACCGGAAAGGAAGTTGATGCTCGGCACTGCCGCCGGGACGACACGGCGCAGCAGCTTGATCGTTGCCTGTGCGATCTCGTCCGTATCCGCCTGCTGGGCGTGTGCCTTGCCGGGCAGCACCATGCTGGGCTTGAGCAGCATCCATTCCAGCACTACCTGATGCCGGTGCAATGCATGGAAGACCGCATGCAATACGGCCTCCGACACTTCCGCGCACCGCTGCAAGCTGTGGTCGCCGTCGAGCAGCACCTCCGGCTCCACGATCGGCACAATGCCCGCTCCCTGGCATACGGCGGCATAACGGGCGAGCATTTCCGCATTGGCCTCGATGCCCAGGGACGTCGGGTTATCTGCGCTGATCGGATA
>DATKUQ010000246.1:0-6886 GCA_035530495.1 Burkholderiales bacterium | reverse complement strand
CGTAGCGCCGCGCGATGCCGATGCCCGAGATGTCGGGTCTTTCCGTCAGATGCGGCACCGCCACGACGCGACGCACGCTCGGCAGCTTGGCTGAGATCTCGCGCACGCGCGCAAGCGACTCGTGCGCCTTGCCGTTGTAGAGATAACCGTCCGCGGTGAACAGCAGCTTGGGTTCGGTCTGGCCGAAGCGGTCGAGCACGCCGTCGGTGCCGAAATCAGGCGAACACGAGGACCACACCGCGCCGATCGAGATCGCCGCCAGCGCAAGCACCGCCGTCTCCGGCATGTTGGGGATGAAGGCAGCGACGCGGTCGCCGGGCGCGAGCCCCTCGGCGCGCATCGCCTGCGCCACGCGCGACACCTCGGCCTGCAGCTCGGCGTAGCTCATGCGACGGCGAAAACCGGTTTCGTCCCAGAACACCAGCGCGTCGGTCGCATCCGTCCGGCGCAGCATGTTCTCGGCGAAATTGAGCCGCGCCTCGGGAAACCATTTGGCGCCCGGCATGCGCCCGCCGTCGACGAGCACGCGCTCGCCTTTGTTCGAGGCGATGACGCCGCAGAAGTCCCACACCGACTCCCAGAACTGTTCCGGATGGTCCACACTCCAGTCGTAGAATTTGGGATAGGTATTGAGTCCGAGTTTCCAGCGCCGGACCGCGCGGCGCGCGAAAGACGTGAGATTGGCCTGCTCCAGCAGCGCCTGGCTCGGCACCCACATCGGTCGTTCTGACATTGCTTGCACCGTCACATTGAACTATCGACCGCTATAGTAACCGCACGCCAGACAGGATGGAATGGGCAGCGGCATGCCGCGCGCGTTCGGCACACCCGCATCGCCGCGAGTCTTGCTGCCGGGCGCCGAGCTCGCCGCGGGCGGCACCGCGGCGCAAGCCCCCGCGCCGCCTCAGGTAATCAGACCGACCAGGTAGGCCACGCCGTAGGAGACGACGGCAGCGCCGACGAATATCACGCTGGCGCGCGTCACCCCCTTGGGTATGCCCATGTCTTCCAGATAGCGTCTGATGTAAAAGGCCGCCACGAAATAAGCGATCGTCGAAACGACGATGCTGGTCATGTTGAGGCTGCCCATGTTGAGGCCGCCCGCGTTGAGGCCGTTCATATTGGGGTTGTTCATGCCGCAAGCATACCCAAAAGCGGGCCGGTAGTGGCGCCGATTTTGGGCACGCGCCCGAGCTCGCCCGGGGCGCCGGGCCGGCCGCGAGCTACCGCGGTCAAGCGCGCCGCCGGACCCGCTTGATTGCAGCGCGCAATGTGCCGGGCATATACTCAGAGGCATGAGTGCAAACAAGATAGAAGACGCCGACTTGGTGACGCGCGTCGCACAGGCTGCGCGCGGCAGCCTGGCGGGGCCGCAGGCCGATCTCGCCGATCGCTTCGTGCACATCTACTACGGCGATGCCGATGTGCAGGCGCTCGCCGAGCGCGATCTGGGCGATCTCGTCGGGGCTGCCGCCGCGCACCTCGATTTCGGCCGCCGTTATGGCGGCGATGCGGCTAAGGTGCATGTGTTCAACCCGCGACTCGAGGAGCACGGCTGGCAGAGTACGCACACGGTGGTGCAGATCGTCAGCCACGACATGCCCTTCCTGGTCGATTCGGTGAGGATGGAGATCAACCGCCAGGGCCTGACGCTGCACCTCGTGGTTCACCCGGTGCTGCAGGTCGCGCGCGATGCCGAGGGCAGGCTGCAGGACGTCGCGCCTGCGGCGCCCAGCGCAGCGTATCAGCTCGAATCATTCATGTACCTGGAAGCCGATCGCCGGACCGATCCGGCGCAACTGCAGGCGCTCGCCGAGGGCCTGCAGCGGGTGCTCGCCGACGTGGCGGCCGCGGTGGCCGACTGGGGGCCCATGCAGCAACGCCTGCGTGCGCTGATCGACGAGCTAGAAGCGGCGAAATCGCCCCTCGATGCCGACGAGGCGCGCGAGGCGAGTGCTTTCCTTAGCTGGCTGCACGACAACCACATGACGCTGCTCGGCTACCGCGACTACGATCTGGTCAGCGAGAACGGCGAGGACGCGCTGCGCATCGTACGCAGATCGGGTTTGGGCATCCTGCGCGAGCGCGAAGGCACAACGCTCTCCACCAGCTTCGCCACACTGCCGCCGGAGACGCGTGCGCGCGCACGCAAACCGGAGATCCTGGTGCTGACCAAGGCGAACACGCGCGCTACGGTGCACCGGCCGAGCTACCTCGACTACGTCGGCGTGAAGCGCTTTGACGACCAGGGCCGCGTCATCGGCGAGCGTCGCATTCTCGGCCTGTACACGCACAACGTGTACACCGCGAACGTCACCGAGATTCCTGTCGTGCGGCGCAAGGTCGCGCAAGTGCACCATCGCGCCGGCTTCCTGCCGGCGAGCCACAACGGCAAGGCGCTCAGTTCGATCCTGGAGGACTATCCGCGCGATGAGCTGATGCAGATCGAGCCCGAGGAGCTCTACAGCTTCGCCATCGCGATTCTGCAGCTCGGCGAGCGCCAGCGCACGCGCCTACTGGTGCGGCGCGACGCCTACGGCCGTTTCGTTACGTGCATGGTGTACGTGCCGCGCGACAACTACAGCACCGAGCAGCGCCAGCGTTTTCAGCGCATCCTCATCGAGGCGTTCAACGGCACCGCAACCGAGTTCACCGTGAGCCTGTCGGAGGCGCCGCTGGCACGCATTTTCATCCTGGTGCGTACCGGCGCCGGCAGCGTTCCCGCAGTCGATACGGGCGAAATCGAGGCGCGCATCGTCGCCGCAACACGACGCTGGGAAGACGATCTGCACGCGCTGCTCATCGAGCGCCTCGGCGAGGAGCGCGGCAATCGCCTCTACGCGCGCTACGGACAAGCCTTCCCCGCGGGCTATCGCGAAGACCATGCGGTGCGCAGTGCGCTGCTCGACATCGAGATGATAGATGCGCTCGGCGCACCACCCGTCCTGGGCATGAACCTGTACCGTCCACTCGCTGCCGAACCGGGCATGCTGCGCTTCCGGCTGTTTCGCAGCGGCGCGCCGATCGTGCTCTCGGACGCGCTGCCGATCCTGGAACACCTTGGCGCGCGCGTGCTCGACGACCTGCCCTACCACATCGAGCCGGCCGAGGGCGGCGCGGTGTGGATTATCGATTTCGGATTGGCGCTCCCTGGCGAAGCGGAAGTCGTGCTCGAGCGCGTGCGGCCGCTGTTTCACGAGGCCTTCGATGCAATGTGGTCCGGGCGCGTCGAGCCCGACAGCCTCAACCGGCTGGTGCTCGCAGCCGAGCTTTCGGCGCGCGAAATCGCGATTTTGCGCGCCTACAGCCGCTACCTGCGCCAAACCGGTTTCACCTTCAGCCTCGCTTACGTGCAGCAAACGCTGGTGGCGCATGCGGCGCTGGCGCGCGCTCTGGTGAACCTTTTCGAGGCGCGTTTGGACCCGAAGCGCGCGTCAAACGAGGCGCAGGAGGCGCTGGTGCGCGAGATCGAAGCGGCGCTGGATCAGGTGCCAAATCTGGACGACGACCGCATCCTGCGGCGTTTTCTGGCTGCGATCCAAGCGACCACGCGCACCAACGCCTTCCAGCCGGATGGCGATGGGCGGCCCAAACCCTATATTTCGCTCAAGTTCGATCCGCGCAAAGTGCCCGAGCTGCCCGAGCCACGACCGATGTTCGAGATTTTCGTGTACTCGCCGCGCGTCGAGGGCGTGCACCTGCGCGGCGGGCCGGTGGCGCGCGGGGGCTTGCGCTGGTCGGACCGGCGCGAGGACTTCCGCACCGAAGTGCTCGGCTTGATGAAGGCGCAGATGGTAAAGAACGCGGTGATCGTGCCGGTCGGCTCCAAAGGCGGCTTTGTCCTGAAACAGCCGCCGCCCGCCGGCGAGCGCGAGGCGCTGATGCGCGAAGGCGTGGAATGCTACAAGACCTTCCTCTGCGGCCTGCTCGACATCACCGACAACCTGGTCGAAGGCAAACCCGTGCCTCCGCCCAACGTGGTGCGCCACGACGGCGATGATCCCTACCTAGTGGTGGCCGCCGACAAGGGCACCGCAACCTTTTCCGACATCGCCAACGGCGTGGCGCAGCAATACGGCTTCTGGCTCGGCGACGCCTTCGCCTCCGGCGGCTCGGTCGGCTACGACCACAAGCAGATGGCCATCACCGCCCGCGGCGTATGGGAATCGGTCAGGCGGCACTTCCGCGAGCTCGGTCTGGACACGCAGTCGCAGCCCTTCACCGTTGCCGGCATCGGCGACATGTCTGGCGACGTGTACGGCAACGGCATGCTGCGTTCGCCCCAGATCAAACTCGTGGCGGCGTTCGACCACCGCCACGTGTTCATCGATCCGCAGCCGGACCCCGAGACGAGCTTGCGCGAGCGCGAGCGGCTGTTCAAGCTGCCGCGATCAAGCTGGGCGGACTACGACGCGAAGCTCATTTCCAAGGGCGGCGGCGTCTGGCCGCGCAGCGCGAAGGCTATCCCGCTCTCGCCCGAAGCGCGGCGCGCAATCGGCATCGAGGCACAATCGCTGCCGCCGAACGAACTGGTCAACGCGATCCTCAAGGCGCCGGTGGATCTGCTCTACAACGGCGGCATCGGTACCTATGTCAAATCGAGGCGCGAGAGCCACGCGCAGGTCGGCGACCGCACCAATGACGCCTTGCGCATCGACGGCTGCGAGCTGCGCTGCAAGGTGGTCGCCGAAGGCGGCAATCTCGGCCTGACCCAACTCGGGCGCATCGAGTACGCGCTCGCCGGCGGGCGCATCTACACCGACGCCATCGACAACTCGGCCGGCGTCGACTGCTCCGACCACGAGGTGAACATCAAAATCCTGCTCGACGCGGCGGTGCGCGAGGGCGAACTTACGCTCAAGCAGCGAAACCGGCAGCTTGCCGAGATGACCGACGAGGTCGCGGCGCTGGTGCTGCGCGACAATACCTTTCAGACACAGAGCCTGTCGGTGGCGGGGCGAATCGCGCCGGAATTGCTCGAGCAGCAGGCGCGCTTCATCCGCGCCCTGGAGCGCGCCGGGCGCCTTGATCGTGCGATCGAGTTTCTGCCCTCGGACGATGAAATCGCCGAGCGCAAGGCCGCGCGGCAAGGACTCTCCGCGCCCGAACGCGCGGTGCTGCTCGCCTATTCGAAGATGCAAATCTACGAGGAGCTGCTCGCCAGCGACATCGCCGAGGAGCCGACCATCGCCACGGCGCTGGAGCGCTATTTCCCAAAAGTACTGCGTGAGCGCTTCGCGCGCCATATGCAGTCGCATCAGTTGCGGCGCGAGATTATCGCCACCTATGTCACCAACAGCATGGTCAATCGCGTCGGCAGCACGTTCGTGCACCGCATGCGCGAGGAGACGGGCGCGCGCACCGATGAGGTCGTGCGCGCCTATCTGGTGACGCGCGAGGCCTTCAGCATGGTGCCGTTCTGGCAGCAGGTCGAGGCGCTCGACCTGAAGATAGCCGACGACGTGCAAAGCGCGATGCTCATCGACGCCGGCCGCCTGATCGTGCGCGCGACCCTGTGGCTGCTGCGCAACGGCAAATATCGCGGCGACGTTGCCGCCTCGATCGCGCATTTCCGGCCCGGCATCGAAGCGCTCCGCGCAATGCTGCCGGCTGCACTCGCGCACAGTGAACGCGAGAGCTACGAGCAGGTGAAAGCGCGCTACACCGGGGCCGGAGCGCCGGACCGGCTCGCCGCGCTGCTCGCAGGCTTCGACGCGCTGCCTGCAGCACTCGACCTGGTCGAAGTCGGCGATGCGCTCGGCTGCGACGTCGAGGCCGTTGCGCGGGCGTACTTCGGGCTCGGCGGCTGGCTCGAGTTTCCATGGCTGCGCGCCAAGGTCGCAAGCCTGCCCTCGGCGAGCCACTGGCAGGCGCTCGCCAAGGCGGCGCTGCGCGACGACCTCGCCGGCATGCAATGCCAGCTGACCGCAGACGCGTTGCGCGGCGCCGCTGAAAATGGCGACCTGGAGCAGGCCATCGCCGCGTGGGAGGAGGGGAATCGCCCGCTGCTCGAGCGCTTCCGCCAGGTCCATGCCGACCTGCGCGCGCACAATACACTCGACCTGGCAATGATTTCGGTTGCGATGAAAGAACTGCGCAACATCGCTTCGCGTACTTAGCGGCACCGGTAGTGTCCAGACCGGATGCGATGATAACGGTCCGCTTTTGCACGACAACTTGCTTTCCCAGGCCAATCTCAGCAGAATGAACGTGGACACGCGCATGAAAGCAATGATCGGAATACTCGGTGGGATGGGTCCCCTGGCAACGGTGGACTTCCTGAGCAAACTGGTCGAGCGCACCCCCGCCAGCTGCGACCAGGACCATGTGCCCGTGGTCGTCTACTCGGTGCCTCAGATCCCGGAACGCAGCGCGAGCATATTGCACGGCGGCGAGTCGCCGCTGCCGGCGATGCTTGCCGGCATACGCACACTCGAGCGTGCAGGAGCGGACGCCATTGCGATAGCCTGCAATACCGCGCACTTCTGGTACGACGATCTCGCGCGGGAATGCCGGGTACCGCTGCTGCACATCGCCGACAGCGCCTGCGCCGCTTTGGGAAGCGACGTCGCCAAGGTGGGATTGCTCGGCACCACGGGAACGCTGGCCGCCGGCTTTTATCAGCAGCGCCTCGCCGCACGCGGCTACACCTGCCTGACGAGCGGGGACGATGAGCAGGCGCGCTGGGTCATGCCCGGCATAGGCCTGGTCAAAGCCGGCGACCTGCCGGGCGCGGGCGCACTGCTGCAGCAGGCGCTCGCAAGCTTGTTCGAGCGTGGCGCACAGCGCGTTATCCTCGCCTGCACCGAGATCCCGCCCGCGCTGCAGCGCGTCGCGGCGCCGCAGCTGCGCCGCTGCATCGATGCGACCGCCGCCCTGGCCGATG